>NZ_JBEOZN010000033.1:0-75507 GCF_040298085.1 Streptosporangium sp. NPDC001681
AACCTGCTCCGGCTACTGACCGAACCCTCCTTCCGCCACCGCGCCCACGACCTGCGCGACGAGATCCACGCCCTGCCCTCCCCCAACCAGCTCGTTCCCCAGCTGGAAGAGCTCACCGCGAAACACCGCTGAGGAGAAACGATGCGCATCCTGTTCACGACGTATCCCGAGAGGACACACTTCCTGCTGCTGGCTCCGCTGGCCTGGGCGCTGCGCACCGCGGGTCACGAGGTCCGCGTCGCGGTCCAGCCCAAGTTCGCCCACGTGGTCACCCAGGCCGGGCTGACGGCGGTGCCCATCGGCACCGACCGCGACCTGTGGCAGTACCTCGGCCGCCTCAAGGAGATGGCCGACGCGAAGAAGGAGTGGACCGGCAGCAAGGAGGTGGGCTGGCCCACGCCGTACGCCGCGGCGGAGTGGCCGGCCGAGAATGTCACCTGGGACTACCTGCACGACGGGTACAAGCTGCAGATCCACCAGTGGCACAAGCAGAGCAACACCCCGATGATCAACAGCCTGGTGGAGTTCGCCCAGAGCTGGCAGCCCGACCTGGTCATCTGGGAACCCACCACCTACGCCGGCGCGATCGCGGCCAAGGCCTGCGGTGCCGCGCACGCCCGCCTGCTGATCGGCGCGGACGTCTACGGCATCACCAGGGACCACTTCCTGCGCCTGCAGGCCGAGCGCCCCGTCGAGGAGCGCGCCGACCCGATGGCCGACTGGCTGGGCGGCTACGCCCGCAAGTACGGCTTCGAGTTCGACGAGGACATGATCACCGGCCAGTTCACCATCGACATGCTGCCGCCCTCGCTGCGGATGCGGGCCGACCTGAAGTACGCCCCGCTCCGGTACACCCAGTACGGCGGCGCCGCCGTCGTCCCGAAATGGCTGTGGACCCAGCCCGAGCGCACCCGCGTCGCCATCACCATGGGACTCACCGTCACCGACCGCGACGTCGGTTACCCCGTCGACGTGCAGGACCTCTTCGACGCCCTGGGCGACCTCGACATCGAGGTCATCGCCACGATCGTGGAGGAGGAGCAGGCCAAGCTCGACCGGGTTCCCGACAACATCAAGATGGTGCCCTACGTACCGCTTCAGGCGTTGCTGCCCACCTGCTCGGCCATCATCCATCACGCCGGAGTGGGCACCCTCGCCTCCACCGCCCTGCAGGGACTGCCCCAGCTCGCGTTGCCGTGGGACGTCGACCAGCCGGCCCTGGCCGAGCGGCTGGCCGCGCGGGGCGCCGGACTGGCCGTGCACGCCACCAAGGCGACCGGCCCGGTGGTCCGTGAGAACCTGCTGCGGCTGCTGAACGAGCCGGCCTTCCGCCAGGGCGCCGACCGGTTGCGCGAGGAGTTCCTCGCCATGCCCACCCCGAACGAGTTCGTCCCGCGACTCCTCGAACTCGTCGCCGAGCACAGCGGGACCCGGTGACGCCGATGCGCGTCCTGTTCGTCACCTACCCGGAGAAGACACACTTCCTGAGCATGGCACCGCTGGCGTGGGCGCTGCGCACCGCGGGCCACGAGGTCCGCGTCGCCAGCCAGTCCGTCTTCACCGACGTCATCACCCAGGCCGGGCTCACCGCCGTCCCCCTGGGCCGCGACACCGACCTGTGGCAGCTCATGAGCCGGAACCTCACCTGGATCGGGTCGGGGGTCAGCGGGCTGCCCATCCCGTACGACGCGGCCGAGTGGCAGCCGCGGGAGATCACCTGGAGCTATCTCAAGGACGGCTACGACATCCAGGTCGGCCGCTGGCACAAGGTGAGCAACGTCCCGTTGATCGCTGATCTGGTGAGGTTCGCCCAGAGCTGGCAGCCCGACCTGGTGATCTGGGAACCCACCACCTACGCCGGTGCGATCGCCGCCGAGGCCTGCGGCGCCGCGCACGCCCGCCTGCTGTTCAGCGTGGACACCCTCGGGGTGACCCGCGAACACTATCTGCGGCTCAAGGAGCAGCAGCCGCCCGGGGAGCGGGCCGACGCGCTCGCCGACTGGCTGTCCCCCTATGCCCGCAAGCACGGCTTCGAGTTCGGCGAGGACCTCGTCACCGGCCAGTTCACGATCACCCTGCTGCCGCGTTCCCTGCGGATGGACGCCGACCTGGACTACCTGCCGATGCGTTACGTGCCCTACAGCGGCGCGGCGGTCATGCCGTCGTGGCTGTGGAAACGGCCCGAACGGCCCAGGGTCGCGCTGACGATGGGGCTCAGCGGCGCCGACCACGGGGCGGGTTACTGGTTCGACCTGCAGGACATCCTGGACTCGCTGGCCGATCTGGACATCGAGCTCGTCGCCACCGTCCCGGAGGCGGAGCAGCGGAAACTCGCCTCGGTCCCGGAGAACGCCCGGCTCGTTCCGTTCGTACCGCTGGCGGACCTCGTCCCCACCTGCGATGCCGTGATACACCACGCCGGGTTCGGCACCCTGGCCACCACCGCGCTGAACGCGGTCCCGCAGCTGATCATCCCGTGGGACAACGACGGCCCCGCCCTGGCCAGGCGGATCGCCGCCCAGGGCGCCGGTCTCGCCGTCCACAGCAACCAGGCCATCGGTGTGCTCCTCCGGGAACGACTGCTGCGGCTGCTGAACGAATCCCGGTTCCGCCGGAGCGCGGACCTGTTGCGCGAGGAGATGTTGGCGATGCCGACCCCGAACGAGATGGCGGTCCAGCTCGAAGAGCGGGTGGCGTCGTACCGGCGACCCGCCGTGCTCGGCGGGAGGTGACGTCATGCGCGTACTGTTCGCCGCCAACCCGGAGAAGGCGCACCTGCTGGCCATGGTCCCGCTGGCGTGGGCGCTGCGCACCGCGGGCCACGAGGTCCGCGTCGCCAGCCAGCCCGCCTTCGCCGACATCATCACCCAGGCCGGCCTCACCGCCGTCCCCGTCGGCCGCGACGCCGACCTGTGGCAACTGCTCGCCCGCGACCACCGCATCCCGGACTGGTCCTGGGAGCCCGCCTACGGCCTTCCCACGCCATACGATGTCGCCGAGTTTCCGGCGAAGGCCACTCGGGAGTATCTGACCACGGGGTACGCCGAGGTGCAGCAGTCGTGGCACCGGCCGGCCTGTCTGCCGATCATCGCCGGGCTGGTGGACTTCGCGCGGCACTGGCGGCCCGACCTCGTCATCTGGGAACCGCTCACCTTCGCCGGGCCCATCGCCGCCAAGGCCTGCGGCGCCGCGCACGCCCGGCTGCCGTGGAGTCTGGACATCTTCGGCCTCACCCGGGACCGTTTCCTGCGGCTCGGCGACGAGCGGGCCGACCCGCTCCGCGACTGGCTGGAAGGCTACGGCCGCAAGCACGGTTTCGCGTTCGACGAGGAGATGATCACCGGCCACTTCACCGTCGACCAGTTGCCCGCCTCGCTGAGCATGCGGGCCGACCTCGACTACGTCCCCATGCGGTACGTCCCCTACGGCGGACCCGCCGTCGTGCCGAAATGGCTGTGGACCGCCCCCGAACGCCCGCGGGTCGCCCTGACGATGGGCCTGAGCCTCACCGATCACCAGGCGGGCTACTCGGTCAGCGTGCAGGAGATCCTCGACGCGCTGGCCGATCTGGACATCGAGGTCGTCGCCACCATCGCCGCGACCGAGCAGGACAAACTCGACCGCGTCCCCGCCAACGCCCGCCTCGTCTCCTACGTGCCGCTGCACGCGCTGGCGCCGACCTGCTCGGTGGTCATCAGCCACGGCGGCTTCGGCACCGTGCTCACCACCGCCAGGAACGCGGTCCCCCAGCTCGCCATGCCGTGGGACTTCGACGGACCGCTGTTCGCCCGGCAGGTCGCCGACCAGGGCGCGGCGCTGGTCGTCGCGGCCGATCGGGCGAGCGGCGCGGTCGTCAGGGAGAACGTGCTGCGACTGCTCGGCGAACCCGGCTTCCGCGAGCGCGCCGCCGACCTCCGTGACGAGATCCACGCGATGCCGAGCCCCAACGAGCTCGTCCCCCGGCTCGAAGAGCTCACCGCGAAACACCGCTGAGGAGACACGATGCGCATCCTGTTCGCCACCGTCCCGGAAAAGACGATCTTTCTGCCCATGGTGCCGCTGGCCTGGGCGCTGCGCACCGCCGGGCACGAGGTCCGCGTCGCCAGCCAGCCGGCCTTCGCCGACGTCATCACCCAGGCCGGGCTGACCGCCGTCCCCGTCGGCCGCGACGTCGACACCGTGCGGCTCTTCCAGTGGTACGGCATGACGAGCGACCAGTTCGAGGAGGTCCGGATCGGGCTGCCCGCGCCGTACGACGTGGCCGAGGACCCCGATCGCTACACCTGGGAGACCATGCTGCAGGCCTGCCGGGACATGGCCGAGGGGGATCGGGCGGAGAGCTTCCCGATGGTCGCGGGCATGGCCGACTTCGCCCGGCAGTGGAAGCCCGACCTCATCGTCTGGTCGTCGTTCTGTTACGCCGCGCCGATCGCCGCCAAGGCCTGCGGTGCCGCGCACGCCCGCATGCTGTTCGGTGCCGACGTCTTCGGGGTGGCCAGGGAGCGGTTCCTGGAGTTCAAGGGGGATGAGGACCCGGTGGCGGACTGGATGGGCGCCTACGGCCGCAAGTACGGCTTCGAGTTCACCCAGGACATGGTCACCGGCGACTTCACCGTCGACCTGCTACCCGACTCGCTGAGCGTCCGGGCCGACCTGGACTACCTGCCGATACGCCACGTCCCCTACGGCGGCGCCGCCACCGTGCCGAAGTGGCTTCAGGTTCCCCAGGAACGGCCCCGCGTCGCCCTCAGCTTCGGACTCACCGCCACCGGCATGTTCGCCGGATACACCGCCGACGTACGCGGCATCCTCGACTCGCTGGCCGACCTCGACATCGAGGTGGTGGCCACCATCGCCGACTCGGCGCGGGAGAAGCTGGGCACCGTCCCCGACAACGCCCGGCTGGTGTCGTACGTGCCGCTGCACGCGCTGATGCCGACCTGCTCGGCGGTCGTCAACCACGGCGGTGTCGGCACCGTGCTCAACAGCGCCCTGTACGCGGTCCCCCAGCTCACCATGGGCTACCACTTCGACGAGCCGATCATCGCGCGCGGGCTCGCGGCCCAGGGCTGCGCGCTGCAGGTGGGTCCCGACGTGACCGTCCGCGACGGGGTGCTCCGGCTGCTGGACGAGCCCGCCTTCGCCGGGCGCGCCGCCGACCTGCGCGACGAGATCCACGCGATGCCGAGTCCCAACGACCTCGTCCCCCGGCTCGAAGAGCTCACCGCGAAACACCGCTGAGGAGACACGATGCGTGTCCTGTTTGTCACTATTCCCGAGAAAACGATCTTCCTGCCCTCGGTGCCGCTGGCCTGGGCGCTGCGCACCGCCGGGCACGAGGTCCGCGTCGCCAGCCAGCCCTCCTTCGCCGACGTCATCACCCAGGCCGGACTCACCGCCGTCCCCGTCGGCCGCGACGCCGACTTCTGGTGGGACGTGAAGCTGGACCCGGCGCTGCTCGAACAGGCACGCGGCGGGCTGCCCATGCCCTGGGCGGTCGCCGAGGATCCGACGGGCGCCACCGGGGAGTCCATGACGGAGGCCTATCGCGGCACGGTTCAGTACGAGCAGAAGCCGCACAACTTCCCGCTGATCGCCGGCCTGGTGAACTTCGCCCGCGAGTGGCGGCCCGACCTGATCATCTGGGAGCCCTTCACCTCCGCCGGGGGCATCGCCGCCAAGGCCTGTGGCGCCGCGCACGCCCGCCTGCTGTGGAGCGCGGACGTCTTCGGCGCCACGCGGGAGCACTTCCTCCGGCTCCAGGAGACGCCGGTCGACCCGCTCGGCGAGTGGCTCGCCGGCTACGGCCGCAAGTACGGCTTCGAGTTCACCGAGGACATGGTCACCGGCCAGTTCACCATCCACCAGCTCCCCCCGCCGATCGGCGTGACGGCCGCCGGCCTGCACAACGTGCACATGCGCTACGTCGCCTACGGCGGCCCCGCCGCCGTCCCGAAGTGGCTGTGGGCGCCGCCCGAGAAGCCGCGCGTCGCCCTCACCCTCGGCACGACCGCCACCGACGTGTTCTCCGGCTACGCCGCCAACGTGCAGGACATCCTGGACGCACTGGCCGACCTGGACATCGAGGTCGTCGCCACGATCGCCGAGGCCGAGCAGAAGAAGCTCGCCCGCGTCCCCGCCAACGCCCGCCTGGTGTCCTTCGTGCCGCTGCACGCGCTCGTGCCCACCTGCTCGGCGGTCATCCACCACGGCGGGGCGGGCACGCTGAGCACGGTCGCGCTGCACGGGGTGCCGCAGCTCGCCCTGCCGTACCACTTCGAGGGGCCGCTGCTGGGCAGGACGCTGACCGAACACGGCGCCGGGCTGGCCATCCCCTCCGCCCTCGGGACCGGGCGGGCCGTCCGGGAGGCCCTGCTCCGGCTGCTGGACGAACCGGCGTTCCGGAAGCGCGCCGAGGACCTCCGGGACGAGATGCACGATCTGCCCACGCCCAACGAGCTCGTCCCGCAGCTGGAAGAGCTCGTCGCCAAATACCGCCCATAGGGAAAGGACCCCGGGGACGCGGTGCCCCGGGGTCCTTTCCCCATCGTCACGGCCGGTGCGCGACCACGATCAGCATCCCGTCGGGCTGCGGCCCGTTCTCCACCTCCACCCAGTCCACGCCCTCGCCGTGGTCGTGGATGCGGATCATGTCGGGGGGCAGCTCACCGTACGCGTCCATCTCCGCGTAGATCTTCCGGTACGTGTACTTCGTGTGCTCGGTGATGTCGGTGATCTCGTCGATGACCAGGCCGGCGCCGCGCCCGAACCGCCAGTAGTCGCTGGCGCGCACCGGCGACGCCTGCCGCCAGGCGTCCAGCACCTCGGTCAGGATGGCCACCGCCATCTCGTCCTCCTCCTCGTTCCCCCGCTTGATGGCGTCGGTGAGGACCAGCCGGCCGCCGGGCCGCAGGACTCGGGCGACCTGCTTCAGCACGTGCGTCCGGTCGAGGATGTGCAGGATGGAGCCGAGGGCGAGCACCGCGTCGAAGGAACCGGCCTCGAACGGGAGGTCCATCGCGTCGGCGACCCGGAAGTCGACCAGGTCGGCCACCCCCTCCGCCTGGGCCAGCGCGGTGGCCTGCGCGACGTCCTCCGTGCTGACCGAGATGCCGACCACCCGCGCGCCGGTCGTCTTGGCGAGCCGCACCGCAGGCTTGCCGGTGCCGCAGCCGAGATCCAGTACCGTGTCGCCCGCTTCGACCCGGAGCTTGATGATCATGATTTCGGTCAGCCGCTCGGTGGCCGCCTTCAGATCGCTGTCGTCGTCCGGGCCCAGCCAGTACCCGAGGTGCATGCTGCCCGCGAAGATGTCGGTGAGCACCCGGCCGTTCCGGTCGTAGAACTCCCCGACCTCCTTGGCGGACGGCGCCTGTACCGTCTTGCCGCTCCCCGCGCTCGGGTGGAAGTCGCGCGTGGTCAACGACTCGGGAGCGGCGGTGAAGTCGCGCGCGCTGGCCCGCAACCGATCAAGACTCATGCGCCGCTCCCGGCGAGCGCCGCGGCGGCGTGCCGGTCGAGCAGGTCGCGGGCGTCCCGCACCTCCTGGGCCATCGGCCGGTCGGCGTCCAGCGGCGGGGAGATCTCGGCCAGCTCCGCCCAGATCCCGTCGGCCTGGGGCTCCTCGCCGACCATCACGGCGAGCTGGGCCACGCCCAGGGCCAGCGAGCCGATGGCCAGCCAGCCCAGCTCCAGGCCGTCGGCGACCGCGTTCGCCCCGTTGAGCGCCATCGGGACGTGGTCCTGGTTCCAGCCGTTGGTCGGCAGCGTGGTCAGCGAGGCCGGGTAGACGACCTGCCTGATCCGGGAGACGAACGACGTCGCGCTGATGTGCACGCCCGCCAGCCCGCAGCCCCGGCCGGCCCTCGGCGTGAGCATGGGCGGCAGGTCTCCGTTGGTGGCCGGGCTGAGCAGCAGGCCGAGCTGCCGCTCGGCCAGGTAGGCGGCCATGTGCAGGGAGAGCCCGATCTGGTCGGAGGCGAGGCCGACCGGCATGGCGTGGAAGTTGCCGCCGTGCAGGATCTGGCCCTCGTAGGCGATCGGGTTGTCCTGGCAACCGCTCGCCTCCCTGGCCAGCACGTCACCCGCCGAGGTGAGCTGGTCGAGCACCGCGCCGAGCACCTGCGGCGCGCACCGCAGGCTGTACGGCTCCTGCAGCGGCCGCCGCTCGTCCCGGACCAGGCCCGCGGGCAGTTCCTGCCTGATCCACCTGGCCGCGGTGAGCTGCCCGAGCTGGCCGCGGGCGAACGCGTGGCCGTCGTCGTAGTGCTCGCTGTTGGCCCGCAGCAGGGTGGCCAGCCGGCCGGTCAGCATGGCCGCCGCCCGGACCAGCCGCACCGCCGACTGGTGGTTGAGGATGGACACCGCCAGGCTCGCGCCGGTGCCGTTGACGAAGGCGAGCGCCTCCCTGACCGGCCACTCGAACGGCTCGGCGCCCAGCGCCGCGAGCGCCTCCCTGGCGGGCCGCGTCTCCCAGCCGCCGTCGGCGCCGCGCATCCACGCCTCGCCGAATCCGGTGAAGGTCAGTGCCGCGTGTGCCAGCGGCTGCAGGTCCCCGCTCGCGCTGACCGTGCCGTCCCGCGGGATCACCGGCGTGAAACCGGCGTTCCACAGGTCGGCCAGGGTCTGCCAGAACTCCGGTGAGACCGCCGAGAACCCCCGGCGCATGCTGTTGAGACGCAGCCAGAAGATGAGCCGGGACACCTCCGGGCTCAGCGGCCTGCCCTGGCCGGTGCCCAGGTGCGAGATCAGCGAGCTGCCCTGCTCCATCTCCGACTCCGCGGCGTACGTGACGAGCGGGCCGAATCCCTGGGTGAGGCCGTAGATGGGCTGGTCGGCGGCCAGGTGCTTGGCGACGGTCGCCGCGCTGGCCTCCATCCTGGCGATGTCGGCGTCGTCGCACGGATCGACCCGGCCCTCCCAGGAGGCGCTCCTGGCGATCTCCGCCAGGTACGCCGCACCGGTCGTCTCGCTGCTCGTCATCTCGGCGGTCAGTGTCACTTTGCTACCTCTGCTTCAGTTGCCTCAGTGGTGGGTGATGTCTGGAGGTGCCGCACCTTGCCCAGTGCGGACCGCTCGATCCTGGGCACCTCGTGCACGCGCTTCGGGCGGACCCCGATCCGGTCGAACGCGGTGGACAGGTCGAGGTCGGCCAGTTCCGTGCCCGGCTTCAGCACGACCAGCAGGTCGACGTGCTCGCCGATCATCCGGTCGGCGACGGGGACGACCGCGAGGTCCTCGCAGTCCAGCACGGCGCGCAGCGCGTGCTCGACCTCGTCCAGGTTGATCCGGCGGCCGTTCACCTTGACCAGCCGGGTGCGGCGACCGGCGAACCGGAACGTCCGCTCGTCCAGCGGCTGGACGTGGTCGTCCGCCTCCCAGAGCGGCGGTGGCCGCTCGTCCGGCCGGAACGCCAGCCGGGGACTGCGGATCACGAGCGGTATCTCCCCGTCGTCCGGTGACCCGTCGCCGTTCTGCCCTTCGCCGTTCGTCCCGGCGGGTTCGGGATCGGACACGAACTCGGGCTTGGATCCGGGCTCGGCGAAGGACACGTCGCGGAAGAGGGTCCAGGGGGGAGGTTCGCCCTCCCGCCAGCGCCGGGTCGCGATGCCGCCCGCCTCGGTGGAGCCCAGCACCTCCACGATGAGCGCCCGGTCCGGGCCCGCCTCGGCGAGGAACTCCCCGGCCGTCGCGGGGAGCATCGCGCCGCCGTACAGCACGGTGATGTGCTCCATCTCGCGGACCCACTCCATGTGCTGCAACAGCAACGTGAAGATCCACGGTGTCGCCACCACCACGACCCGCCGCTGCTCGATCGGCGGCATGACACCGTAGAACGTCGGTTTGTACCAGACCGGCAGCCGGAGATGAGCGGGGATCAGCACGCTCGCCAGCGCCCCGTACAGGTGGATCGGGGGAACGCAGGAGACGACCGCCTCCGGCTTCTCCGGTTCGATCAGCTCGGCGAGCATGCCCGCCTCCAGCCAGACGTTCTCCCGTAGCCGCCGCCAGCACCGGCTCGGACCCGTGCTCCCCGAGGTGTGAAAATCGATGGTCGGCGGCAGGGTGCCGAGCACCAGTTCCCCCGGATCGCGGTCGGCGAGGTCCCAGCGCACCTGCCAGGCCCTGTCGGTCATCGCCGGCGCGGTGAATTCAAGGGAAAGCAATTCGGCCGGGCTCAGCTCGGCATAATCCATGGCCACTCCTTTACCCCTGGCGTGCGGAAAGAGAGACGAAAGAATCGGATTTGCTGTCCCGCTGGCGGGACAGCACCGCTCAGCCGAGCGACTGGGCGATTTCCATGAGGTACTGGCCGTATTCCGAATTCTTCATCCCGGCGCCGAGCCGGTGGCAGGCGTCCGCGTCGATGTATCCCATGCGCACCGCGATCTCCTCCAGGCAGGCCACCCGGACACCCTGGCGTTTCTCGATGACCTGCACGTACTGGCTCGCGGCCAGAATCGAGTCGTGCGTGCCGGCGTCGAGCCAGGTGAAACCCCGCCCGAGCCGGACCAGGTGGGCCCGCCCCTGCTTCAGGTACGTCTGGTTGACGTCCGTGATCTCCAGCTCGCCGCGCGGCGAGGGGGCCAGGTCCCGGGCGATCTCCACGACGTCGTTGTCGTAGAGGTAGAGCCCGGTGATCGCGTCGTTCGAGCGCGGGCGGAGCGGCTTCTCCTCGATCGACACCAGCGCACCGCTGCCGTCGACCTCGCCGATGCCGTACCGCTCCGGGTCCGACACCGGGTATCCGAACATCGTGCAACCGTTCAACCTGGTACGACAGGCCCGCAGGATCCGCGGGAAGCCCGCGCCGTGGAAGACGTTGTCCCCCAGGATGAGCGCCGTCTGGTCGTTGCCGATGTAGTCCGCGCCGATGATGAACGCCTCGGCGATTCCTCGCGGTTCCGCCTGCTCGGCGTAGGAGATGTCGAGCCCCAGATGCGACCCGTCGCCCAGCAGGTTGCGTAGCGCGGGGAGGCTCTCAGGCGTTGAGATCACCAGAATGTCCCGCATGCCGGCCAGCATGAGCACGGAAAGCGGGTAATAAACCATTGGCTTGTCATAGATGGCCAGCAGCTGCTTGGACGTAGCCAATGTCAGGGGGTACATACGCGTACCGCTACCGCCGGCGAGAACGATTCCCTTCATCACCCGTCCTCTCCTCGATTTCGGGATGAATGCAGCGCAAGAGTAATCAGACTTTCGCCCGCCGGCCAAGCGTCCGACCCAGTCGTATCCCTTCGCAAGGAATGGCGATGCCGTTTATCGTGTTGACAGGTTCGCTGTCAACCGCATCGTTTCGGAAAGCCGCGGACCGGCGGTGACAGCCGTATCCGATGCACACAAGGGATTTCCCGCAAGAGATAAGAAGACGTCACGAACCCGCTCCGCGCGCTCGTCCGAACGGATCATCGGGACCAGCCGCCGTCCGGCTCGGACCCGATGTGCTCATACACCACCTCCGTGGACGCAACCGCCGGAGGAGTCAAGCGGTCAGGCAGAAAACAAGAGTGCGACAAGGCCACGGGTCTATGCGGGCGCCGGGGTCGGGGCCGGATGGGGGCATGGCCAGGTTTCTGGCAAATCTCCAGCGCCGGGATGTCTACAAGCTGATTCCAAGCCAATAGCAAGATCGACGGAGCAGGGTGATGGCGTACGTCGGCCTGCTGGAGCTGTATAAAACCGCACCCGACATCTCATCCGTCCGCGCACTCGAAGGGGAGCACATCACTTCCTCTGACCGACCTGGTCGAAGCCGTCACGTCCACTCCGGAAAAGAGCATCTGATGTCCGAGTCCGGCTCGTCGAGCACCGATGGCCCATCACGCCGTCCCGTCAAAGGGCGCATGCTGGTTACCGTCGTGGCGACCGTCGCCACCCTTGTGGTGTCCATTTTGGTCGTCCTGTTCTGGCAGTCAGACAGCCGCGAGGCTTCCTCCTCGCCCGGTGATTCCACCACGGACAAGGGTTCTGCCCCGGCGGCCCGTTCTGCGGCGACCGCCCCCTTCGGCACGCAGCTCTATGTGCAAGCCACAGGTGACGTGGAGGCGTTGGCGGTGACGGAGTTGAACGGCCGCCCGGTCGCCGTCACCGGAGGCTACGACAGGATACTGCGGATGTGGGACCTGGCCACCGGCAAGCAGGTCAACGCGCTGCCCACCGGCCACGCCACACTGATCTCCACGATTGCGGTGACGAAGTTGAACGGCCACCCGATCGCCATCACCGGCAGCACAGACATGACGGTGCGGGTGTGGGACCTGGCCACCGGCAAGCAGATCGGTGAGCCTCTTACCGGCCATGTCGACGGAGTCGGAGTAGTGGCGGTGACGCGGTTGAAGGGGCGGCAGGTCATCGTCTCCGTCGACGTGGACAAGACCGTGCGGGTGTGGGACCTGATCACCGGCAGGCAGGTCGGCGCACCGTTCAAAGGCCACAGTGATGCTGTGTGGTCAATAGCGGTGACATCACTGAATGGTCGCCCCGTCATCCTCCTTGGCACCGTAGACGGCACGGTGCAGGTTCGCGACCTGGCCACCGGCAAGCAGGTCGGCACGCCCCTTGCCGGCCACGACGACGCGCTCCGATCGGTGACGACGGCGCGGGTGGACGGCCGCACGGTCGTCGTCACCGGCGGCGACAAAGCGGTGCGGGTGTGGGACCTGGCCACCGGCAAGCTGCTTCGCGCACCGTTCGAAGGCCATACCAATGTGATCTGGTCAGCGGTCATGACGCATCTGGACGATCGCCCGGTCGTCGTCTCGGCCAGCCACGACATGACGGTGCGGGTGTGGGACCTGGCCACCGGCAAGCAGATCGGCGCACCGTTCGTCCACCCCGACGTGGTCCGGACGATGACGGTGGCCCGGTTGGACGGCCTTCCGGTTGTCATCTCCACCGATCGAAGCTCGGCCTTGCGGGCGTGGAGCCTGTCCCCGCCCTATCCGCCCATCGGTTGATCTGGTTTCCGACCGACTTGGGAAGGCACCGCGTCGCCCCGGATGTCGCAGCCCGGGGCGACCCGACCGGGCCCGGCCCCCTACAGAAGACGTCGCGCGGGACCACGCGGGCCGGCGCCCTGTGCTGCTCGCGATGATGAACCGAACATGAAGGAAGACGCATGCCTGTCCTCAACCCCGTATGTACGCCTCGCGATCGGGGAGTTCTCTCCGCGGGGAGGGGCGCCGCCCACCCCCCGGACCCGGCGGTGCGGACCGCCCGCCGCGCCAACGGTACGGCAGCCGCGGCGGTGGCGGTACTCGCCGTCTGCCTGCTCTCGGCGTGCGCGTCCGGCGGCTCCGGCGGCTCCGTCTTCCCCTCTGGGTGGGCACTGGCTGGTGAAACCGCTGCCGCAGCGGACGGTGGGCCTTCGCCTCGACGCCATGTGGCCGTCCGCCACGCGGGAGGAACTGCTGTCCAACCGACCCTCCATCGGGGGTGCTCCCGTCTACGACGCGGTGGATGCCCGCTACGAGGAGACCAAGAAGGCCAAGGGCCGCAAATGGACCAGGCTCCTCACATTCACCGGATATGACGCAAGGGTCGTCACCGACCAGTGGCAACCGGCCGTGGACGACATCCTCGGTACCTTTCTGGCGGTCGGCACACCGGGCGAAGACTTCGAGATCCCCCCGAGTCCGTTCGGCGGCTACGCCCGCTGTACCGAAACCCTGCTCCTGGACTCCGCATCGGGCATGTGTGTCTGGGCCGACGACGGCACGGTCGGAATCGTGTACGGCCCGAACTTCAACGCCACCGAACTCAGGGATCTCCTCCCCGCCTTCCGCGCCGACGTCGAACGCTGAGCGTCGGTGAAGACAGGCTCGCCGACGGGCGGAGTCGCGTGGTGGCCTGTGGATGTAGGACACCGGACGGCGATGCCCCGCCGAGCACCTCGGCGGGGCACCATTGACAGCACCCGGTCGAGGCGCGAGGCGCTGGTCCGCATGGTCCGCCGCCTGGCCGGCTGACCGTCGACAGGAGAGCGGAGGGTCCGGCCTCCGGCGCCTATCCCCTCGGTCTGCCGCTGGGCGGCGTTCGCGGTAGCTACCGCGCCAGGCGACCTCAACAGTCCAAATCTCTGCCTAATGCGCGGGCTCGACGTGGGCCCTAACCGCACCTGGTGAGAAGTCCCTACCCGGGTCGACGCCACCGGGGGCAACGTACAACGGACGCCGCGGGGTGCACCTCACACCGGGTTCGGCGTCGCGGCCAGGTTCTGCTTGACGTGCCGGGTGATGTCGTCGGCGAGGATTTCGGGGAGGCCCTTCTCGATGCCGTCCAAGGCCTGCGCCGCGACCTCGGCGGGATCGACCTTCCGCTCGGCGGGAACGCCGGCGGCCATGTCGGTGTCCATGTACCCGACGTGCAGCGCCGAGACGGTGATGCCGCGAGGTGCCAGTTCCTCGCGGATCGCGTTGGTCTGTGCCCACGCGGCGGCCTTGGCCGCCGCGTAGGACCCGGAACCGGCCGGGTGCAGCCAGGACAGCACGGACAGGACGTTGAGCACGGCGCCACCGCCGTTGCCCTCGATGACCGGGGCGAAGGCCCGCGTCACGGCGAGCGGCCCGAAGAAGTTCGTGTCCATCTCCAGCCGCACCGAGTCCAGATCACCGGCGACCAGAGGGGTGCCGGTGAAGATCCCGGCATTGTTCACCAGCAGCGTCGCGTCGGAGGCGATGCCGGTCGCGGCCCGGATCGACCCTTCGTCGGTCACATCCAGGTGGAGCGGGATGACGCCGGCCACGTCCACGCTCTCAGGGCGGCGGGCCGCCGCGTACACCTTCGCTCCGCGCTCCAGAAGCTGGATGGCCAGCTGGCGACCCAACCCCCGGTTGGCGCCGGTGACCACTGCGACCGTGTCCTTCAGTTCCATGCCTGCTCCCAGCGTCGCGGGCGGTTCCGATGACCGAGCCCGGCAATTAGATTACGTCAATAATCTAAACCGGAAGGTAGGATAGATGTCAACCGACATCCAACTTGAGAGGTGGCCGATGGGCCGCGTGTCGCAGGCGCAAGCACAGGAGAACCGCAAGCGGGTCGTGGAGGCCGCCTCCCGGCTGTTCCGCGAGCGGGGCACACAGGTCAGCGTCGCCGACCTCATGAAGGAGTGCGGGCTGACCCACGGCGGTTTCTACAAGCAGTTCGCCTCCAAGGAGGCGCTCGTCGACGAGGCCACCGCCCACGCCTTCGACGAGTTCGCCCGGCGCCGCACGGCAGGACCGGAGCGGCACGCCGCTCAGCAGGCGTTGATCGACACCTACCTCTCCGTCGAACACCGCGACAACCCGGCGGACGGTTGCCCCGTCGCCGGGCTCGCCACCGACATGGCACGGGAACTCGGTGATCACGAGGCCCACCGCGTCTACGCCGAAGGCGTGAGCGACTTCGCCGAGTTGCTCGCCACCGAAGACCAGGACGGCATCACCCGGCTGTGCACGATGCTCGGCGCACTCGTCCTGGCCCGAGCCACCAAGGGCTTCCCCCTCTCCGAGGAGATCCTCACCGCCGCACGCGCGGCCTTGACGGCGAACAGTTGATCCGGGGCACCAGGCCGGCCGGCACACCGTAGGCATGAGCCCGCCGACGCTGCCACACCGCGAGCAGGGGACCGGTACCGGTTGTTCCACGGGGCTTCCGCCCGAGGAATGTCTGCCGCAGTGCTGTGAGCGGGTCCTGCTTCGGGGGGTTCGAAGCATGCCGCGTCAAACTCCTGACGTTTCTGAAACACGTCCTCATGTATCAAACCCTCCCCCTCACCTAGGCCGATGGGGAGGATTTGATACATGAGGATGCGGGAGGATCGGGCGCCTGAGGGGCGATTGGCGGCCTTGCCGCCCACGTTCACCGCTGCTCAGGCGCGTCGTACTGGAGTCTCCTCCCGTGACCTTGCCCTGCTGGTAGCGGATGGAAAGCTCGACGAGCTGTCGCGAGGGGTCTACCGCCACGCGAGCGCTCCGGAGACAGCACATCTTGATCTGCTTGCCGTGTGTACGCGGGTCCCCCGCGCGATCGTCTGCGAAGAATCAGCTCTTGCTCTTCACGAGCTCATCGACGACATACCTCTCGCTGTTCACATCGCAGTGGCGCGCGGCAGTCATCGCCCGTCGATCTCCTATCCACCTGTCGTGGTGTCCCAGTACACAGCCGGCACATTCGACCTCGGCCGCGAAGAGTTCCAGGCCGCTCCCGGAGAGAGGATTCCTGTGTACAGCGCACCTCGGAGTGTGGTCGACGCGATGCGACATCGCCATCGGATCGGAGAGGGCCTGGCGCTTTCCGCGCTTGGCCGGTATCTACGCACCCGCGGCGGTTCGGCGGTCAGTGACCTTCAGGACATGGCCGAGAGGCTGAACGCCATGCCCGTGATCCGTCCCGCGGTCGAGGCGTTGCTGGCCTGATGCCCAACCCACCCCGCGCTGACGTCGCCGGACAGGTGTACAACGACCTGCGTACCCTGGCTCGCCGCGGCAGTCAGGGCCACTGCCGAGCACAGAGGCGTGATTCTCGAACCGCTGAGTTCCCGGATAAGCGATCTACCTGTGCGACGACAGTCCTCGTACTCGGCCTGGAGACGACGACAAGGCCGGGCTGACGCTGGTCACCCACCGGACTTCGCCGATCTGACGGATCTTGTCGCCACATTCGCGGACCCTCTCGTGGTGGGTAAAGCTGCCGAGCGTACCTGGGAGGCCGAACGCAAAGCATGGAACTGAGCCCAAGGTCACCCTTCGTAGGGTGCAATACGGGCACAAGTGAGATGGCGCGGCGAGCACGTCACGGGGGCCGACCGTACTGGCCGCGCCGGTTCAGGGGACGGTACGGGTGCGGCGGGCGAGTTCCTTCTGGTCGGCCAGTGCGACGCCGAGCCGTTCGGGGCAGCCGCGTTGGAGGAAGTGCTTGGCGCCGGCCTTGGTCTCCTGGCTGGTGAGGGGGCGGTAGCGCATCGCGATCCAGCGGCCGAGGACGGTGTCGTGGTCGATGTACCAGCCGGGGAAGGTCTGACGCAGTACGGCGAGCGGGTTTTGCTGTGTTGTCGGACCCTGCTGGTTAACTCGGCTTCATGCGGCCAGGGCGAGTTCAGCCAGTTCTAGGCGGGCCAGGTGGCTGGTGCGGGTCCGGTCGAGGGGATGGCCGTTCCACCAGGCGTTCAGGCGGATCAGGTTGAGCGCGACCGCTGAGAAGACGTGTTCGAGGTGGACCTTCTTGATCCCCCGATAGCGGGCCCGGCGGATGCCGCAGGCAGCGACGGCCTGACCGACGGTGCCCTCGCCCCCCGCCCGGATCTTGTACCTGTCGCGCCAGTCGGTTCCGTTCTGCTCAGCGCGGGCGGTATCGAGTGCCTGCTGGATCAGCTGAGGACGGATGGTGATCTGGCGTCTGTCCTTCTTGCCGGTGGTGCACAGGGTCCGGACCGGGCACGGGCGGCAGACGGCGGTGGGGAAGTTGATACTCGGCTGACGCCGGAACGCGAGCGTCGGGGTCGGACATGGACCATCGCCCTTCGAGGAGCAGGCGCGGGGCGGCCCGGTGCGCTCCAGAAGGCCGGAGCGAACCGGGCCGCCGTCAACGAGGCAGCCGAGATCAGAGCCAAAACCACTCGATCTTCGCCTTGGCCCGCCGCTCCGCCATGAAGGCGGAGAAGGCGGCCCGTCCCGCGGCGGCGAGCGTGGCATCGTCGGGCTGAGCGGGGCGGCGACGGCGTACCGCACCGAAGAGAAAGGCATCACGGTAGGGCACCGGACCGACCGCCACCCCCTCGGCGGCACCACGCAACGGCTCGGGCAGCTCGGCAGCCACCCGGTCGGCCACATGGACGGTGAGATCTCCGTCGGCACGCGTCACCGCCGCGCCCAGCGCCGCGACGGCGTCATTCTGGCCGGCCAGCTCACCGAGGACGGCTTCCGGCCCGATGGCCCACACGGCCGACACCCGGTCGAAGTCCGCTGCGTGGTCGGTGAAGTAGGCCATGGCCAATTCGGCCTGTGTGCGTCTTGTGAACCTGTTCATCCTGGCCAGGGCGAACAGATGGTTCTGGTATGCCTGCGGGGTGAGACCTACCTGGTCCAGCCAGCGCATCGTGTCGGCGCGGCTGTGCAGCCCGCGCCGCCGCCGGAAGTCGTCGGAGGCCCGCTGCAGCTCGTCCTCCGACGGCTCCTCGTCCTCCCAGGTCTCCAAGGAGAGGATGCAGTAGTCGATCAGATCATCGTGCAGGGCTCTGTCCCGCTCACCGTAGGCCCGCATCGAAAGCAGCGCTGTCTGTACGGGCAGGTCCAGGCCGTCCACGCGCAGCACCTTGCTCGCGGCCCAGTGCGTGGAGTGGTCGACCGTCCATGGCACGCCGTCCTCGGCGGAGGTGGTGAGCGCGACGGTGCCGCCGTCCGGGTGGTCGATGAGCAGGTCGTAGTCGACCAGCGGGGTGCCCGGCCGTTCGTCCACGACGAGCTGGACGCGGCAGCCGGGGTTGGCGGCACGCCAGGCCGCCACGGTCCTGCGCGCGTCGGGCACGGCGTCGCGGTGCCGCGGCAGCCCGCGCAGCACCTCGACCGCCGCGGCGAGCGTCTGCGGGTAGCCGGTCACGCGGGTACCTCCTGGCCGGCCGGGCGCTCTCCGGCCGCCAGCCAGTCGGCGATCGCCTCGGAGATGGGCAGGTCGGTGAACTCCTCCAGCCATCCCCACTGACCGTTGGGGTTCAACTCCAGGTACACGTACTCGCCTTCCGGGGTGAGGATCACGTCGATGCAGCCGAAGGCCAGGCCCAGTGACCTGACCAGTTCGACACAGCGCCGTTCCACGTCCTCGGGCAGGTGGTGAACGGCGTAGCTGATGAAGGTGCCTTCGTAGTGGCGGAAATCGTCGCGGGTCATCCGCGACGCCTGGGAGTGCATCTCGGCGGTGAACACCTGATCACCGACGACGGTGATACGCAGTTCGACCGCCTTTTCGATCTTGGGCTGAAGGATCACCGGGGCGTGCGCCAGGCGGTGACGGCTGGTGAGGTGCCGCCGGGTCACCGAGGTGGTGTAGAAGCCGTGCTCCTCCCCGTGGAGCTCGTAGGGCACCAACTCGACCTCCTTGGCGATCAACCGGCCGCCCGTCGCCGCCCAGGCGTCGGCCAGCTCCTCGGGATCGCTGGTGATGGTCGTCGCCGGCACGGTGAAGCCCAGCCCGGCGCCGGCCGCGAGGTTGACCAGCTTGTTTTGGGTACGCCGCAGCGTGTTCAGGCGGGCGGGGAACCAACGGGCGTCGAAAGTGTCGCTCCAGCCGTCCACGAAGATCCGTCCGAGCTTCGCCACGTGGTCACGGTGTCCGGGGTCCGCCACCGCGGGCGCCGCCTTCGGCGGCTGCGGGCGGCGCACCCAGACGGTGCTGACGGCCGAGGAGTCGATCTCGGCGTCGTCCGTGATCAGCGTGTGCCGCCAGGCACCGCCGACCAGGCGGGAGGTGATCCGGGCGGTGGCGGGATAGTCGCCGGGGTCCCACCAGTACACCTCGACGCCACGCTCGACGAGCTTGGGCAGGACGAGGTTGACGCCCAGGTCGTCCTTGCTGCTGAGTATCAGGATCACCGAATGCTCCTAGAAGGAGAGCGGCGCTCCGCGGAGCGCCGCTCTGCTCGATCGTTAGCCGCCGTAGTCCCAGCAGGTGTCCGGCTGACCGTTGTTGACCGAGGTACAGACCTTCGGGCTCGGCGGGGTCATCGGGGCGCGACCGCCGATGACCGCGTCCAGCACGTCGTCCGGCAGCTCGGCGCCGTGTTCCAGATCATCGATTCGAACGGTCATTCTCAACTCCTCATCGTGTTGCGGACGTTCGCCCGTCCGCATTCGTGAACAGAACAGAGCAGAACAGACGGCCCTCGGGAGACTCCGATGGAGCCGGCTCGGCGGCCTCGCTCGGATCGTCGATGCGCATCGTCGCGGAACGCCTCACTGCTTACAGAACTGGATTGTGAAAGGGCCGTCTTGCAGACGGCTGCAATGTGAGTGAGAAGCGGGTCCTGACTCGCGCGAACCCCAGGTCAGCAGGCTGACCGAGGATGCCGTCACGCCGTGCGGACCGCAAAACGGTGGAGGCCGGGCTGTCCGTCAGCCGGCCTCGGCCACTCACAAGTCCCTTCCAACCGCACGGCCCTAGCGTTCGTCAGCGACCGGTGCTCAGATTCGGCCACCGGAGAGAGAGGACCACGTCGAAGATCACGACAGGCGATCCGAACGACGCCACCCGCCCGGAGCCGTTACGAGGGAAGGACGGCCGTGCACGACATGCTTTCAGGACGCAACGAATCACATCACGGACCGGCCGCTCACATGTCGCGAGTTAACCAGCAGGGTCTTGTCGGGGTCTGTTGCGGGGTGTCGGGGTTGGTCATGGTGGGGGTTCCTGTCTGGAGGACGTGGGCGGGCCGGGTGGGCGGCCCGCCCGCGTCACGCACCGCGTTTCACCCTCGCGCGGTACGTCTTGGACGGCATGACGGCCCCGAACCGGGGAAGGGATGGGGCCGTCGTGCCCGCTCATCAGAAGTGGCCGATAGTGGCCGAGCCGGAGGTGAGCGCCCAGCGGTGCAGGAGCGCGGTCGTCTCGGCTTCGCGCATCTGGGTTTTCAGGCCCTCGATGGTCCGGTCACAGATGATCAACGGTTCTGGGGTGGGCCAGGTGGCGATGGCGTGGAAGAGACGGCTGCCGGTGCCGTAGAGCACGGACCAGCCGGGCCAGGTGATCTCCAGCATTGCGGCCTCGGCGCGGGCCTCGTGATCCCAGGTGTACTGCGGGACCGGGGCGACGGCCTGGCCGTCGCGGTGACGCCCCCGGGCGGCGGACAGACAGCGGCGAATCACGAGACCACCTGCCCCGCCTGCCCGGACTGTTCCCGCTCTCGCGTCTCCCGCGCCCCCGAGGCAGGAGCCTTCCGTGTCTCCCGTTCTCGTACCGCCTGCTCCCGCTCCGGAGTTTCCCGCTCTCGCGTCTCCTGCTCCCGCTCCTCCGAGGCAGGAGTCTCCCGCGTCTCCTGGTCGCGTGCCGCCTGCTCCTCCGCCTCGCGGGCGAAGGTCTCCTGCCGGTCGGTCTCGGCCCGCAGCGCCTCCAGGCTGTCGCCGTCGACGGTCCGTTCGGCCCCGGCGTGGGTGGCCACCTGGGAGAAGGGCCGCTCCCGGCTGGCCCACAGTCGCCCGGCGTCGCTGAGGATCAGCCGCCAGCCGGGAATCGTCGCCGCGGGGCTGGTCGGCTCTGGGTGGGTGGAACTACCATCTCTCACTGGTTGGACCTCGATCCGATCAAGGGCCCGTCCGGTCGTTGTCAGCGTGGGGCGGGCCTGCTTCATGAAGCGGGGAAGGATCTGGAGGGGTTCGCCGTACCGGCCGGGCGGCCGACACGAAGACGGGGTGACCGCCGAGCGGTTCGGTGCGCAGGTGGTTCTTCGCCCGGAGCGGGGCACGAGACGGCGTCCACATCCGAGCCGGGACGCCCTGGTGGGAGCGGACGCCGGATGTAGACGCCAGGGCACCCGCCGAGGCGACGACGCCGGTACGGACTCGACGGCCGGGCTCCGCTCGGGACGACGCTGCTCGGGGATCGGCGGAATCCCCTCGGCCGGGATCGACCCGGCACGCTGCTGAGCGGATACCGGCGCGACCACCTCGGCGGACCGCTGAGCGGGGATCATCCTGGCCGGGGCCTCGGGGGCGGGCTCGAAGCACGGCAGGGAACGGTCTCCGGTACGACGGACCCGCAGCCGAATGTCCAGCAGGTCGCCGGAGGGCTGGACGTACTCATGGTCGGCGGGCCGATCGGGACAACCGTGCGCGTAGGGGGCATGCCCACAGGTGGCACACCCCATCGGCATCGGCGGCACTTCGGCGAAACAGCCGCAGTCGCCGACCGCCTGTCTGTCGAGAACTGGAGCACTAGGGTTGCTCACGGGTCAGGACCTACTTCCTGATCAAGGGCCCGTCACGGTGTTCCAGCACCGGACGGGTCCGCTTTATGAGCCTTGAGGCGGATTTCGAGCCTCTACAGCTCTTCTCTGCGTGTGCTCGTTCATGCTCGTACTCACATGAGTGCCTATGAGCATGGCCGTCTATCTTCTTCGCATGATCGAGTTCGAGCGCGATCGGCCGATATGGATCCAGGTCGCCGAGACCCTCACCGAGAGAATCGAACGCGGCCAGTACCTGCCGCGCCACCTGATCCCCTCTGAGGTGCAGATGGTGCAGGAGTTCGGTATCGCCCGGGGCACGGCCAGGAAGGTGGTCGCCTACCTGCGGGAACAGGGAGTGGTCTACACCGTCCCGCAGATCGGATCCTTCGTCAGCCCAACGAGGACAACTGCCGATGAGAAGGACTGAGCCCACCACGACCACATCGAACAGGCGGAGCCGTTGCAAGGATCGACCTCCGACTGTCATGGCGTCCTCACTCTGAGTCATGATGTGGTGGGTCCATAGTGAACCTTGGCTCGACCAACTTGCAAGCCTCAAAGTTTATTGCCTCAAACTATTTTTCTCTCTGGGTCTTGATTGAGGAGGTTCGGCGTGAAGGGCAGTCCTACGGTGCGCCGACGGCAACTCAGTGCCGAGCTCATCAGATTGCGCAAAGCGGCTGGTCTCACCGCCGAAGAGGTCGTTCGGCAGCTGGCGTGGTCGCCAGGCAAATTGACCTATATGGAGGGAAATAGATGGGTACGGCCTGATCTAGCGAACATTCGGGCCTTGCTCGATCTTTATGGCGTTACCGACAAAGCTATGCACGATGCTGTGCTCACCCTTGCCCGCCAGGCCCGCGAAAAGGGCTGGTGGTCGAAGTACAGCGATGTGTTCAGGGGTTCACTCGCGGGGTTCGAGGCAGCGGCCATCGACATCCGCGCCTACCACGCACTGTCCATCCCTGGACTGTTGCAGGTGCCGGACTACATGACCGCCATCTTTCGAGGAGGCCGGGTCATGGACGAAACCCTCATTGCCCGGCGCGTTGAGGCACGCCTGGCCCGGCAAGAGATCCTCCGACAGGACAATCCGCCCAACCTGTGGGTCATCCTCGATGAGGCGGCGTTGCGCAAGGTGGTCGGCAGCCCAGAGATCATGGTGCGGCAATTGGAGCATGTGATCGAGCTATCAGCGCGAGATCACATCACCGTCCAAGTTCTCCCTGATACCGCCGGCGCACACGCCGCCATGGAGGGCTCGTTCATGATCCTCGACTTCAAACAGGGAGACGGCTCGATCGTCTACGTGGAGACGGCTATGAGCGACCTGTACTTGGAGACCAAAGAAGAGTTACGTGGTTATACGCTCATATTCGACCATGCGCGTGCGTCTGCACTCAGCGCGGAGTTTTCCGCCGCGTACCTGACCAAACTCATTGATCATCTTAAGTAGAGGCGAGCATCATGGAATCCATCCATCCCGACCTCATCTGGATCAAAAGTAGCTACAGCGGCCCCAACGGAGACGACTGCGTGGAAGTAGCCACGAACCTTCCGGGCCTCATCGCCGTCCGCGACAGCAAGGACCCATCCGGCCCCGCGCTGGCCTTCTCCCCCACAGCCTGGAACAACTTCCTGACGGGCATCCGCAACGGAGAAATCTAACCCGACCACGAGTGCCACACGACCGGAATCGTCTGGGAAACCGCCCAGCCGTGCGGCAACTTACGCTGGCATGCGAGCATTCCCCAAGCAGTCTGCGGCGTTCCTTATCGCGATGAGGAGTGAGCATGATCTCCCCTGACCTGTCCAGTGCCGAGTTCCGCAAGTCCAGCTGTAGCGGTGGCGGCGACAACTGCGTGGAGGTCGCCACAAACCTGCCGGGCCTTGTCGCCGTCCGCGACAGCAAGAACCCATCCGGCCCAATGCTGACCTTCTCCCCGACGGCCTGGAACAACTTCCTCACGGGCATCCGCAACGGAGAAATCTGACCCGACCACGAGTGCCACACAGCCGGAATCGTCCAAGAAAGCACCCGGCCGTGTGGCAACTTACGCTGGCATGCGAGATCCTCGCCAGCACGCCCCCATCCCCTAAGCAGTCTGTGGCGTTCCTTATCGCGATGAGGAGTAAGCATGATCTCCCTGACCTGTCGCGCCGAGTTCCGCAAGTCCAGCCTCAGCGGCGGAAGTAGCGACAACTGCGTGGAAGTAGCCACCAACCTGCCCGGTCTCATCGCCGTCCGCGACAGCAAGAACCCATCCGGCCCAATGCTGACCTTCTCCCCGACGGCCTGGAACAACTTCCTGACCGGCATCCGCAACGGAGAAATCTAATCGAACGCAAGTGCCGTACGGCCGAGGTCATCTAGGGGCTGCCCAGCCGTACGGCAGTCGCTGCCCTCGAGTTGGGTAATGCGCTTCGCAAACGTAATAATTTGGGATCCTTCTATCTGTGTCGTGTAGAGTGCTAGACGGCAGGGGTTGGAGAGGGCTTATGGGCGAGCAAACAAAGGCTCCATATATTGCTATCTTGGTTTATGTGACTCATGTCGAAGGAGGTTACGCACACCCCCGATATAGCGAAGACGTAGTCTTGATATACGGCAGCTCCCTCGAAGAGGCTCGTGCTGCAGCAGAAGCAAGGGGCCGCAATGATGAAATTTCTTACCTTAATGAATATGGCGAGTCAGTCAATTGGTCATTTGTGGGCCTAGCCGATGTTCGCAACGCCCTATATGACTCATTGAGTGAAAATACAACTCTGTACTCGCGAAGCTTTCGCGATCTAGCCCAATACAAGGACGTCTTTTCACTATCTTCACTTGAGGGCGAGCAGGATTAATATCGATATCTCAGAGGGCATTGGCGTTGGCGAGCTGAGAAGGCCTGCCAGCTGAACCTGGCCGAGGGCTGGTGGCGGCTGCTGCGCAAGGCCGTGTTCGCCGGGCAGACCTTCGCCGACGCCACCGAGATCGCCCACGCGGTCACCCTCGCCACCGCCCAGCTCAACGCCCACGCCTATCCCTAGATCTGGGGACGACCGCCCCCGCAGCCCCGAGCCCTGCACCGCAAGTTCGTCTACCTGCTTTGAGGAACGCAGCAGCAGGTTCGGGTCCCGGCTCATGCGGTTGATCTAGTGGCGTGTGACTGCAGTCGCCGGAGTGTTCCGGGTTCTCAGATCGGGTGGAGAAGGAATGCTCGTCCAGTGCGCTCGTGCTCGCCGTACTGGACCGTCTCGACGTGCAGGAAGCCGCACTTCTCCAGCACTCGCACCGAGCCGATGTTCCCGCTGAAGGGGTCGGCGTAGAGCGGGCGGGTCCGCTCCTGCCGCAGGTGGAGCGGACCCGATGCCCCGGCCCTCGAACTGTCGATCGAACAAATACCCAATAAATCGAACGTGTGATTCAAAACTTCTAGACCAGAGCTCCGGTCAAGGTTACGATCTTGCTGTTCGCCGGCCGTGTCGATCGGCCGGTTCTCCACGCTGACGGGGCGCGAAGGCGCCCCATGACTGGACGGGAGATCGCCCTTGAGGCGTGCACTGATCGCATTGGGTATCGGCTTGAGCGTGTTGGGTTCCACCGTCGTCGCCGGGCCGGCACAGGCCGCGAGTGTGCTGGTGGTCCCGTTGGCTCCCACGGTGCCGACGGCTCAGCAGGTCGCGAGGTTCTGGCTCGCCGACGGGGCCGCCAACCTGAAGAACGCCACGCCGTACGCCGTGCAGACCGCGGTCGTCGGGAAACGCCTGTCCACGGACATCGTCCCGGACGGCCCCCCGGTTTCCATCCCGCCAGTGGAGGGGGCGGTCTCGCCGGAGGCGACCTCGGGCAAGGTGTTCTTCATCGGCAGCGACCTCCAGCCGCACTGGTGCACCGGCACGTCCGTGCAGTCGAAATACCGGAACCTCGTCGCGACGGCAGGTCACTGCCTGTTGGACGTCGAGGCCCCGGCCGGCGCGCTCGCCAAGTGGGTCTTCGTCCCCGGCTACTCCGAGGGCACGACCCCTTTCGGCCTGTACGTCGGGAAGCAGGGCCTCGTTCACTATGACTTCGACGACATCCGGGACTACGACCGCGACCTCGCCTTCGTCACCGTGTACAACGGTGTCGTCCTCTCCTCTCCGGACGTGCTGACCGATACCGGGAGGCTGGCCGACAACGTCGGCGGCCAGGGGGTCGCGTTCAACCAGCCGCTCGCGCCCACGGTCGACGTCTTCGGCTATCCCGCCGGCCCCGAGCCCGACGGCAGCCGGCCCTACACGGGCGAGAGCCTCGAACGGTCGACCGGATCGACGTTCGCGATGAAGGTCACGGGCCTCCCCGCGGACCGGCCCATCGGGGTGGACTCCCCGTTCACCGGTGAAGGCTCACTCGGCTCCTCGTGGCTGACCCAGTACACGGACGACACCCGCACCGGCTATCTCAACGGCATCACGATCAGCGTTTCCGACACCGATGGCGACAACCGGTACGACACCGGCGTCTCACCGTACTTCGACGGTGAGTTGCTCACGGTCTACCTGAAGGCCGTCAACCTCTGGACCGGCACCATCCGCTCCTCCATCGCCTAAACGGCTCCCGTTCCCGCCGCGTCCGCCCAGAGGGGCGGGCGCGGTGTCGTGGTCCAACGGGGGAGGCTCACTTCGCTGACCTCCGAGTGAGGCACAAGTACGTTCTGCGATCTTTGGTGGCCGATCCCGAGATCGCAGGAGATTCGCCATGGGGGTTCGTAGCTTCTTCCCGGCCGACCGGATGCGCGGGTGGACGACGCCGTTCCCGCCGTACACGCCCGGAATCAGGTGGGTGAGGGGGAATCGTCCAGCACGAACATGAGGTGCTCGTGCTCGCCGTACCGGACCGTCTCGGTGTGCCGGAAGCCGCATTTCTCCAATAGTCGTACCGAACCGATGTTCCCGCCGAAGGGGTCGGCGTAGAGCGGGCGGGTCTTCTCCTCCTGTCGCAGGTAGAGCGTCAGCGCCCGGGTGCCGATGCCCCGGCCCCAGTACCGCCGGCCGAACACGTATCCGATGAAGCGCATGTCCCCCTCCCACCAGGACACGACATTGCCGGCCACCTCGCCGTCCACGGTGACCGTCCGCACCAGGTTCGTGGGGTCTCCCAGGACCCTGGTGGTCCAGTGGGTCATGAAGCGTTCCCGCTCCCGGGGGACGAACTTCGACCGCCGGACCGTCTCGGGGTCGTGCTCGTGCTCGAAGAACAGCTCCAGATCGGCCTCTTCGACATCCCTCAGCCGCACATCGTCGCTCATGCCGAGCGAGTCTGGCACCGGGGGGCGACAATTCCGGCACACCGGGGGCCGTACCGCCGAAAGACCTCGGCGACCGCCCTGAGGTGGGGACGGGTCGGTCAGGGGGGCAGGGCCCCGGGACGTCGTCGTCCCGGGGCCCCTGAACCGGTGCCGGCCGTCAGTCGGCCTGCGCCGCCACGGGGGTCGCGACCCCGGGCGTCGCGGATCGTGCCGTTTCCCGTCCGGGCTTGATGACCATGCCGATCACGAACGTGATCACGCAGCAGACCCCCATCAGGGCGAACACCTTGAAGTAGGCTGCCTCGGTTCCGAACGTCGTCCCCGGCACGGTGGCGGAGGCGAGCAGCACGGCCCCGACCGAGGTGGCGACGCCCTGGAAGGCGGTGCGGGTGACGACGTTGACGCCGGTCGCCTCGCTGGTGTTCTCCGCAGGGACCGCCTCGACCACCAGGTTGGGCAGCGCGGTGTAGACGAACGCCGTCGAGATGCCGAGGACGAGGGTGCTCGCGACCAGGCCGACGACGCTCTTGTGCAGCACCGCGAGCATCACGACGCCCGCCACGCCGACGGCCGCGCCGATCATCAGTGAGAGCCGGGCCCCCGCGGCCGCCGAGACGCGCCCGCTGACCGGGGTGAGCACGAAGCCGATGATGGAGGTGGAGAAGGCCAACATCCCCGCGACGCTCGGGCTCAGCCCGAGACCCACCGGTGCCGCCTCCGGCGTCTGCATCATCAGGGGGAAGAGGAATCCGCTGATACCGAGCGGACCGAGCGCGAGGACCGCGGTGGCGAGCATCGTCAGGGCGAGCTTGTGCTGGAAGAACAGCCGGATATTGATCATCGGGTCGTCGACCCTGAGCTCCCACCACGCCCAGACCGCGAGTATCGCCAGGCCGACCAGGATGAAACCAAGCGTCCTGGCGTCTCCCCAGCTCCAGCTACGGGACTGGGTGACCCCGAACAGCACCAGCGCGATGGCGGGGGCGAAGAGGACACCACCCACATAGTCGATCTTCTGTACTCGTGCGACGACGGTCGAGGGCCGCAGGGCCAGGCAGGCCGCGGCGGCGATGAGCGCCAGGGCGGCGGCGAAGACGAAGATGAGGTGCCAGTCCGCCAGGTCGAGCAGCAGGCCGGAGACGAGGTTGCCCGACGCTCCGGCGATGAGCGCCGCACCCGCGATGACCGCGACCGCGACCGGTACCCGCTTGGCCGGCAGCATCTCGCGGGCGAGGCCGAAGCAGAGCGGCAGGATCGCCCCGGCGGCTCCCTGGATCGCCCGGCCGACGATCACGCCGGTCAGCGTGCCGGTGGAGAGGCTGATCAGCGAACCCACCGCCGAGAGCAGCAGCACGATGATCAGGAGCTTCCGCCGCCCGTAGACGTCACCGAGACGGCCGCACAGCGCGGCGGACGCGGCCGCGACGAGGAGGAACGCCGTCACGCTCCAGCTGACGTCCGCGGCGTTGCTCTGGAACGCCGTGATGAACCGGGGCAGGGCGTTGTAGACCATGGTCGTCTCGAAGGCGCTGACGATCTCGGCGATGAGCAGCACCGTGATGACGACCGGAATCGATCGAGGTGGCAGGTTGGCGGCTGACGTACCGGAGGGTGATGACATTCTTGTTTCTCCTCGCATCCGGGAGCACTGCGGCGGGGGGTGGGGAGTGCGGAGACGAAGGTGAACGGGCACGCCGGCGCTCGGCGGAGCGGGGCGTGCCGGCTCACGTCGCGTACGGCCGTTTCATGCACGCCGGTACGCGATGCCATAGGCACGGACGCCTGTGGCTGGTGAAGGGAGGGCCGCGGGGCCCTGTCCCACCGGTTTCCTACCTTTCGCGGCCGGTCAGGTTTCCTCTTCCGCCTCGCGAGGCTCGCGAGGCTCGCGAGGCTCGCGGGACAGGGGCTAGCTGGGGCGCGGCCGGAAGTAGGGCAGGTGCAGTCCGGGGCTCACCTCGTGGAAGTCGACCTCGACCGGCATCCCGGCGGTGATCTCCTCGGGTGCGATTCCGATCAGGTCCGTGACCATCTGGTAGCCCTCGTCCAGGTCGACGATGGCGGGCGCGTAGGGCGGGGTGAAGGCGGCGGTGACCGGCCGGTGCACGACCGTCCAGCTGTAGAGGGTGCCGCGGCCCGAGCTCTCCTCCCAGCCGAGGTCGGTTCCCAGGCACTCGCGGCAGACCTCGACCGGCGGGAAGTTGATCGACCGGCAGGCCGCGCAGCGCTGGAAGGTCAGCGTTCCCTCCGCGCAGCGGTTCCAGAACGGGGCGCTCAGCTCGGTGGGCTCGGCGTGCGGCAGCTCACCGTGCTGGGGAGCCAGGGGTGTGCTCATGACGCCTCCGTGCCGAGCAGAACGACCGAGTTGAACAGGGCTCCGGCTCCGGCGCCGCTGCACAGCGCCACCTCGGCCCCGGGTACCTGCAGCGGTCCCGCCTCGCCGCGGAGCTGCTGGACGCCGCGGATGACGCGCTGGAACATCTGCGGTGACCCGCCCGCGTGGCTGAACGACATCGTTCCTCCGTCCGTGGTGACCGGGTGGCTGCCGGTGATGGCGATGTGCCCGTCCTCGACGAACGGACCGCCCTCGCCCGGCTCGCAGAAGCCGAACGCCTCCAGCTGGCGGATGATCTCGAATGAGAACGGGTCGTACAGTTCGAGGACGTCGACGTCGGAACGTTCCAGGCCGGCGTGCCGGAACGCCCGGTCCGCCGCCCGCCCGCCGATCCGGCCGTTGACCGGGCCGCCGCGACGGCCGGCCAGGTCCCAACTGGGCGGGAACTGGTAGGCGGGGCCGTAGTAGTCCGCGCCGCCGCCCAGCACGTGGACGGGCTTGGCGGGGATGTCGGCCAGCCGGTCGGCGGCGACCAGGACCAGCGCGCACCCGCCCTCGGAGGTCATCGAGCAGTCCAGCAGGTGGAACGGGTCGGCGATCATCCGGGAGGCGAGGATGTCCTCGGGCTTGAACGGGCCACGCCCGGAGTACACCGCCTCGGGATTGTGGTGACCGTTGTTGCGGATGGTCGCGGCGACCATGGCCAGTTGCTCGGGGGTCGTCCCGTAGGTCGTCATGTGCCGCCGGGCGATCAGGGCGAACTCCGCGGCGGTGAAGAGGCCCCAGGGCGCCACGAACTCGTTCTCCGGCCGGGTCCACGGCGCGGTCGCGTCCCGGTCGACGTACACCCCGGCCGCGGCCGCGACGATGAGGACGACGTCGGCCTGACCTCCCTCGATCGCGTTGGCCGCCTCGACGACGGCGTCGAGGCCGAATCCCCGGCCCTGCCAGGCGGGTCCGAGTCGCAGGTCGTAGATGAGCGCGGAGGAATCCCCCTCCGTGATCACCCCGTCGACGTCGGCGAGCGTGAGCCCGGCGTCGCGCAGGGCGCCCAGGGCGGCCGACGCGATCAACTTCCGGGTCGTCCAGTTCTCCAGGCGTCGCGCCTGCGGGGTGTTGAACACCCCGGCGATCGCCGCGCGGCCGGCGGTCACCGGCTCATCCTCCGCGCCAGGGTTCCGACTCGTTGTCTCACATGCATGTACAACCACCCCAGGAAGTGATTCCCATCACAGAACTATGGACCTATTAGATTCAGTGTTCCTCACTACGTCAAGGGGTGCGACTGTGCGAACTCCAAGTGATGTTGCACCGATAGTCCGATACCTCCACCCAAAAAACCCGACAGAACCGGTCATATTGCAAAGAAGATCAAGTTAGGCAGCCCTAACTTTCTCTCGACAAACGGTTCCAATCTTGAGGGTTGACAGGACTAAAGGTCCGAGTTCTACTGGTCGCAATTCGCCACGGACCACGGAGGCCCTGTGAGCATCTCCATGCTTCTCTCCATGGCGGCGGCCGCGTTCGCGGACCGCGTCGCCCTCGGGCGCAGAGCGGACGGCATCACCTTCTCCGGCCTTGAGCGGGACGCGAATGCCGGGGCCACCCTGCTTCGGAAGGGCGCCGCGGGTTCGGTCGCGTTCATCGGCCAGAACTCACCGCTGCTGCCCACCCTGCTGTTCGCCGGCGCCGCCGCCGGACTCCCGCTGGCCCCGCTGAACTATCGGCTGCCTCGCGACGTGCTGCGCGGCCTGCTCGATCGGCTGGACGCACCGGTGGTCATCGCGGACTCCCGGTACGTCGAGATCGCCAGGAGCACCGGGCACCGCGTCATCGCGGCCGAGGAGTGGCTGTCGGCCGCCAGAGCGACCGAGCCGGTGCCCGGCCCCGAGGCCGATCCCGGCTCCGCCGCGGTCCTGCTGTTCACCAGCGGTACCACCGCCGACCCCAAGTGCGTCGTGCTGCGCCACTCCCACCTGCTCTCCTACGTCCTGGGCACGGTGGAGTTCGCCACGGCGGACGAGCGCGACTGCGCCCTGGTCAGTGTCCCGCCGTACCACGTGGCCGGGATCGGCTCAGCCCTGACCAACGTGTACGCGGGCCGCAGAATGGTCTACCTGCCGGACTTCGACCCCGCCTGCTGGCTGGAGCTCGTGCGCTCGGAGAAGGTGACCGGCGCGATGGTCGTGCCCACCATGCTGGCGCGCGTCGTCGAGCATCTCGGCGGAGCGGACGCGGACTGCCCGGCGCTCGCCTCGCTCGCCTACGGTGGCGCGCGCATGCCGCTGCCGGTGCTCGAACAGGCCCTGCGCGCCTTTCCGGAGACCGGATTCGCCAACGCCTACGGCCTGACCGAGACCAGTTCCACCATCGCCGTACTCGGGCCCGAGGATCACCGCAAGGCGGTCGAGTCCGACGATCCGGTCATGCGGGCCCGGCTCGGTTCGGCCGGTCAGGTCGTGCCCGGCATCGAGGCACAGATCCGGGCGGACGACGGATCGGTCCTCGGCCCGGGACTGACCGGCGAGCTGTGGGTCCGCGGCGAGCAGGTGTCCGGGGAGTACCGGGGAGCGGGCTCGGTGCTGGACGCCGACGGCTGGTTCCCCACCCGCGACCTCGCCCGTCTCGACGAGGACGGCTACCTGTTCCTGGGCGGCCGCAACGACGACACCATCATCCGCGGCGGGGAGAACATCGCGCCCGCGGAGGTGGAGGACGCGCTGCTGACCCACCCCGCGGTGGCGGAGGTCGCGGTCGTCGGGGTGCCCGACGACGAGTGGGGCCAGCGACTCGTCGCGGTCGTCGTCCGGCGCGAGAACGCACAGGCCGATGTCGCGGAGCTGCGCGCGCACGTCCGCGGCCTGCTGCGCGGCTCCCGGACACCCGACGAGGTCGTCTTCCGCGCCGAGCTTCCCTACACGCCGACCGGAAAGATCATCCGCCGCCATCTCGTCGCCCAGCTCGGCCCGCCCGCGGAGAGCTGAGCCAGTGCCCATCCGACGAGGGCCGATGCTGCGGACGTGTGCCGCGTACCGGTCCCCGAACCTGCGAAGAGCCGCGCGGGTACCCGTTCAACGAAGGAGTCGATCATGAGTACCGAGGCCGTCGGCCTCCGCGCCGGGCTGCGCCTGAAGAGTCAGGTGTGCGCCACCGAGGTCATCGTCGTCCGGCCGGGGACGCGCCCGCTGTCGCTCTGCTGCGGCGGCGCTCCGATGCTCGGACGTGACGCGTCCGGCTCGGCGGAGGTGACACCCGCCGCGGAGCGGATGCGCGGGTCACTGCTCGGCAAGCGCTACACCCACCCCGACGACGACGCCGTCGAGGTGCTGGTGACCGTGGGCGGCGAGGGCTCGCTGTCGGACGGCGCGACCGACCTCGTCCTCAAAGAGGCCAAGCCGCTCCCGGCCAGCGACTGATGGGGCCGACGGACGGCGCCGTCCTCCTCGTCCGCGCCACGGTCGGAGTGATCTTCATCGTGCACGGTCTCAACCACGCCTTCGGCGGCGGAAAGCTCGCCGGAACGGCCCGCTGGTTCGCGGGCCTGGGCATGCGCCATCCCAGGCTGCAGGCCGTCATGTCGGTCGTGGTGGAGGTGGCGGCGGGCACGGCACTCGCGCTGGGACTGCTGACACCGGTGGCGGCGGGCGCGCTGGTCGGTGTCTCGGTCGTCGCCGGACTCACCGCCCACGCCCGCAACGGCTTCTTCGTGTTCAAGGACGGCTACGAGTACGTACTGCTGCTCGCGGTGACCTGCCTCGCAGTCGCCCTCGCCGGTCCGGGCGGAGCCTCGCTCGACGCGGCGCTGGGAATCGACGCCCTCGCCGACGGGTGGATCCGGCTGGCGGTCGCCCTGCTCGTCGGCGTGGGTGGCTCGGCCGCCCTGCTCCTCGCGACCTGGCGACCGGTACGGGAGCGGGCCTGAGCCCCGCTCCCGTACCGGTCGGCTCCGGCTCGTATCCGAAACAGGGGTCTGGGCCGCACCCCCCATCCGTCCTGCCCGGCAGGACCGACCAACGGAGGTTGAAATGAACAAGGACGATCTGATCCTGATCAGTGTCGACGACCACATCGCCGAGCCCGCGGACATGTTCCACGCCCATGTCCCCGAGAGGTACAAGGACCAGGCTCCTCGGGTGATTCTTGAGGACGACGGGGTCCAGCAGTGGTACTACGGCGACCTGCGCGGCCGGAACATGGGCCTCAACGCGGTGGCCGGCAAGCCGCGCGAGATGTACAACATCGACGCCAGCAGCTACGACGAGATGCGGCCCGGTTGCTTCAACGTCGACGAGCGGGTCCGGGACATGAACGCGGGCGGCCAGCTCGCGGGCCTGAACTTCCCGAACTGGACCGGGTTCTCCGGGCAGGTGCTCAACCAGGGGCCGGACCGCGACCTCAACCTGATCATGATCAAGGCGTACAACGACTGGCACGTCGACGAGTGGTGCGGCGCCCACCCCGGCCGGTTCATCCCGTGCGGCATCCTGCCGCTGTTCGACGTGGAGGAGGCCGCCAAGGAGATCAGGCGGCTGGCCGACAAGGGCTGCCACGCCGTCACGTTCTCGGAGAACCCCGAGGCGCTGAACATGCCCAGCATCCACACCGACTACTGGTACCCGCTGTTCAAGGCGGCCTCGGACAACAACACGGTGCTCTGCTGCCACGTCGGCTCGTCCTCGCGGATGCCGATGATCTCCTCCGACGCGCCGCCGAGCGTGGCGATGTCCATCTCCTCGATGATGAGCACGTACACCCTGCTTGAGCTGATCTGGGCGGAGTTCTGGGGCAAGTTCCCCAACCTGAAGTTCTCCCTCACCGAGGGTGACATCGGCTGGATCCCCTACTTCCTCTGGCGCTCCGAGCACGTGCTCAACCGCCACTCCGGCTGGACCAACGCCACCTTCCCCGAGGGCTACACCGGGCCGACCGACGTGTTCAAGAAGCACCTCTACACCTGCTTCATCACCGACAAGGTCGGCCCCCAGCTGATCGACCACTTCAACGAGAACCACGTGTTCTGGGAGTCGGACTACCCGCACTCGGACAGCAACTGGCCCTTCGCGCCCGAGGACGTCATCGAGACGATGGGCCACCTGCCCGACTCGGTGATCAACAAGATCACCCACGAGAACGCGATGAAGGCCTACTCCTTCGACCCCTTCAAGCACATCCCCAGGGAGCAGGCGACCGCCGGATACCTCCGGTCGCTGGCCACCGACGTCGACGTGGTCACCCATGTCGGCCGCGAGGCCAGCCAGCGCGACCGCGACGCCTGGGCCCGGATGACCCGGTTCGGCCAGGCCCGCACCCGCCAGGACGCCTGACCCCCAGTGATCGGCCGCCCGCCCGTCCCCCTCGGGCGGGCGCCGTATCCCCCCACTTCACCACGCGAGGTAGAGATGACGCAGCGCACCCCCTACGCCGGACTCAGAGTCCTGGAGATCTCGGCGGGCATCGCCGCCTCCTACTGCGGCAAGATGTTCGCCGACGCCGGCGCCGAAGTGGTCAAGATCGAGCCACCGGAAGGTGATCCGATGCGCCGGTGGAGCGCGTCGGGCTTCCAGCCCGCCGCCGGCCGGAGCGGCGCGCTGTTCGGCTATCTCAACGCGGGCAAGAAGTCCGTGGTGTCCGGCACCGCGGAACTGTTCTCCGACGTCGATCTCGTCGTCACCGACGGATCGGCGGGCTGGGACGTCGACGCCGTACGCCGGCTGCTGCCACCCGGCTCCGCGACGGTGGTCGTCTCGATCACCCCCTTTGGCCTCGACGGGCCCTACACCGAGACCGACCTGCCGGTCAACGAGTTCGTACTGCAGGCGATGTGCGGGTCCATCGGCGGCCGCGGCTGGCCCGGCGAGATGCCGCTGCAGGCCGGAGGGCGGATCGGCGAGTGGGTGGCCGGCTCCTACGGCGCCGTCGCCGCCGCCGCGGCGCTGCGCCGAAGCAGGCGTACCGGGCAGGGTGATGTCGTCGACGTGTCGACGTTCGAAGCCATGGTCATCACGATGGGCGGCCTGTCCGCGGTCGCGGCCGGCCTCCCCGACGGGGGGCAGGGCCTGCCGCCGAGGAACCTCGAACTGCCCTCGATCGTCCCCACCGCCGACGGCCTGGTCGGGTTCTGCACCATCACCGCCCAGCAGTTCGCCGACTTCCTGGTGCTGATCGACCGGCCCGACCTGGTCGAGGACGCCGACCTGGCCTCCTTCGCCGGCCGCCTGCGGCGGCGGGAGGAGTTCGCCGAGATGGTGGAGAACTGGGCGGCCACCCGTACCACGGCCGAGATCGTGGAGTTCGCCGCCGCGCTGCGCATCCCCGTCGCGCCCATCGGCACCCCGACCACGGTCACCGAGATCGACCATTTCCGCGAGCGCGGCGTCTTCGTCAAGAACGCGAGCGGCCACCCGCAGCCACGGGTTCCCTACCGCAGCGAGGCGTTCGGCACCGTCGACCCCGGCGAGGTGCCGGACCTCGGTACGCACGACGGCCTGGTGAGCTGGCCGGTACGAGACCGGGTCCCGGCGGCCGAGGACGCGGCCGACCCGGCGGCCCGTCCGCTCGCGGGGCTGCGGATCGTGGACTTCACCGCCTTCTGGGCCGGTCCTTCGGCCACCCAGACCCTCGCCGCGCTGGGCGCCGAGGTCATCAAGGTGGAGGGGCTGCGCCGCCCCGACGGGATGCGTTTCTCCGGCGGCCGGCCCCCGACCGTCGACCAGTGGTGGGAGTGGGGCCTGTTCTTCCTCTGCAACAACAGCGACAAGCTCGACCTCACCCTGGAGCTGAGCCTGCCCCGGGCCCGCGAGGTGGCGCTGCGCCTGATCGCCACCGCCGACATGGTCATCGAGAACTTCTCCCCCCGGGTGATGAGCAATCTCGGCCTGGAGTGGGACACGATCAGGGCGGCCAACCCGCGCGCCACGATGATCCGGATGCCCGCCTTCGGCCTCGACGGGCCGTGGCGCGACCGGGTGGGCTTCGCCCAGACGATGGAGCAGGCCGGCGGCATGGCATGGATGACCGGTGCGGCCGATGGTCCGCCGCTGATCCCCCGCGGCGTGTGCGACCCCCTCGCCGGGCTGCACGCCGCGTTCGCCTCGATCGCCGCCTTCGAGGTCCGCGATGCCACGGGGGCCGGCATGCAGGTCGAGTCGACGATGGTCGAGGCCGCGCTCAACGTCGCGGCCGAGGCACTCCTGGAGGCGAGCGTCAACGGCCGGGAGCTGCGGCGCGACGGCAACCGCGGTCCGGGCGCCGGCCCGCAGGGGGTCTACCGCTGCGCCGGGGACGACGAGTGGGTGGCCCTGGCCGTACTCGGCGACGAGGCGTGGCCCGCGCTCGCCCGGCTCCTCGGCCGGGACGACCTGGCCGACCGCGCCGACCTCGCCCACGAGCCGGGCCGGCGGGCGTCGGCCGACGAGCTGGACGAGGCGATCGGCTCGTGGAGCGCGCGCGTCGACGTGGGCGACGCGGTGGACCGGCTCCGGGCGGCCGGGGTCGCCGCCGCGCGGGTGAGTCCCGCCGCCGACCTGCTGACCGACGCGCAGCTCACCGCCCGCGGGTTCTGGGAGCCGTCGGCACATCCGACGACCGGGGAGTTCCTGACCGCCGGGCTGCCGTTCCGCCTCGCCAGTGTCACCGAGCCGTGGTTCCACACCCCGGCGCCCCTGCTGGGCCAGCACAACGAGGAGATCCTCACCGGCATCCTCGGGATGAGCGAGGACGAGATCCGGGTCCTGGCCGAGGAGAAGGTGATCGGTACCCGGCCGGCGGGCCTGTGAGCGGGACGCCCGACACGACAGCCGTCCCGCAAGGGCGGCCCTCGGTGCGCACGCTGCGGATGCACTCCTTCACCAGCGAGTTCAGACGGCTCACCGCGCTCGCCTCGGCCGCCGGAGTCGACCCCGCCGACGTGGTGCTCCCCGCCGAGGGCATCGTACGGGCCGATGACGGGGTGCGACTGCACTACCTGGAGTGGCCCGGCCCGGCCACCGAACCGTTGCTGCTGTTCCTGCACGGGGGCGGGTTGCACGCGCACTCCTTCGACGCTGTCGGGCTGCTGCTGCGGCGGCTCGGCCGCTGCGTCGCGCTCGACCTGCGCGGGCACGGGGAGAGCGACTGGGCGGGGCCCGGCGGTTACGGCACCGACGCCATCGCCGCGGACCTCGACACGGTGATCGCGAGCTTCGGCGCCCGGCGGGTCGTCCTGGTCGGGCACTCGATGGGCGGCATGGCGGCCCTGGTCTGGGCCGCCCGGCGCCCGGCGGTGCTGACCGGGCTGGTCGTGGTCGACGTCGGCCCCGACATCGACGCCGCGGCGGGCCGGTCCGTCAACGAGCTGATCTCCCGGCGCCCGCTCTTCGCCGACCTCGACGAGGCCGACGCCTTCCTCTCCGGCGTGCTGCCGCGTACCCGGGAGGCGGCCACCTCAGGGGTGGCCCAGAACCTGACCTGGACCGACGACGGCCTGCTCACCTGGAAGCACGACACGGCACAGTTCCAGCCGGAGATGGGCAGGATCGCCTCTCCGGACGAACTGCGACAGGCCGCCGCGCGGATCACCTGCCCCACCCTGGTGCTGCGCGGCGAGCGCAGCCGGGTGTTCAGCGACGAAGGGGCGGCGGAACTCGCCGCGCTCATCCCCGGAGCCCGCTGGGAACGGATTCCCGACGCCGGGCACACCATCCAGACCAGCAACCCCCGCGGCCTCGCCGACGCGGTGACCCGTTTCCTACGCGATCAAGATGATGAAGGAGCCGAGTGATGGCGATCAGTCTCTGCATTCCGCCGCGGCAGGGGGAGCTGTGCGCGCCCGTCCGGTTCGACCTGACCGGCGAGCACACCTTCCTCGAACTGACCTCGCGGCACCGCGTGACGAAGGTCGAGCAGGACGAGGTGAAGGGCGGCGTCGCGGTCTGGGTCGACATCACCGACCCCGAGACCTCCCGGCCCGTCCACGTCCGGTTCAGCGTGCTCCCGCTGGACGCCGCGGTCTCCCCGCGCAGCCGGCTGCTCGGGGAGATCGAGCGTGACGGCGAGCGGCTCGGTGTCTACGGGACGTACCTGGGGGTGGTCTCGGAGGAGAACTGACCGTCCACCGCTCGCGGGAACGCACCGCCGCCACCGACCGCCTCGGCGAGATCGGTGGCTCCGGCGTGCCCGCAGGCGTCTCCGCCGTGTCACTCGTCGGGCAGGTCCTCCGGTGGCGCGTCGTGCTGGCGCAGGCGGCGCCGGAGCAGGCCCTTCGGGCGGGTGACCTTCAGCTCCGGATGGTCGGGGTCGTAGTCGGCGATGCGATCGCGCAGCTGGCGCACGTTGCCGTACTCGAAGTGGGCGGCGCGCAGCAGGTAGTCGCCGAGCGCGCTCCCGTACTGGACACGCTCCTCCTCGTCGAGGCCGAGCTCGTGGCTGCGCCTCTTGCCCCAGACGAGGTCCTTGATCTGCTCCTCCAGCTGCTCCAGCCGGTCATCGAGGATCTTGACGAGCTCGTAGGGCTCGGTGAACCTGCCGAGGTAGACCCGGAGCAGCGCGGGGTTCTTCAGCATCACCGGCTCGTCGACCGGCGGGCTTGAGACCCACTGCCGGAGCACTTCCTCACCGCGCTCCGTGGTCTGGTACAGGGTGCTCCGCCTGACCCTGCCGATCGTCACCTCGCGCTCGGTCACCAGCCCCAGGTCCCCCAGTCTCCGCAGCTCCCGGCGGATGTGGCTGATAGCGGGGGACCAGTAGAACCAGCGCAGCGTGTAGTCGCACCGGACCTTGATCTCGGCGGCGGACAGCTCCTCGTCGAGGATCGACAGGACGCCCAGAACCGTGTAGGCGGTGGCGGGGAGCGGTGCACCGATCTCTACCTCGGGCTCGTCGTCCACGGGCTCAAGTCTAGTGGCGGACGCGGCGCCGACGGCACGTCCGTCCCGTCACCCACTGAAGCGAACGGGGCACACAGCCCGTACGTCATCGGACGTTGAGCCGGTGACCGCCGCGTGCGTGACCGAATCCCTGCACGCGGGCCGCCCGGTCACCGTGCCGCCCCCGGGCACCATCACGGCCGGCCTCAACCGCGGCCCCCGTCTGTGCCAGAGCCACCGTCGTCGACAGCGGTCCTGTCCCCCGGATGGGGGATCTGTCGCTCCACCCGGGCGCGATGTGTCGGAGCGGCTCGACCGGAAGTGTTGAGGTATTCGACATTTCCGGAGGTAGAGCTATGAAGATCTGCGGAGTGGGCGTCCTCCTGATCGTGCCCCTCCTGGCGGCCTGCGGGCCCGGCCCCTCATCGGATCGGCCGGATACGCCGAGTGCCACCCCGTCATCAGCCCTGGCGGTTTACCGAGAACTCGTCGCCTGCATACGCCGGCACGGCGTCCCGAACCTCCCCGATCCTGTCGTGGACGCCCAAGGGGAGGTTCGGGTGAACACCACCGCGCGGATCCCCGCGGCGACGCGGACCGCGGCCCCCGCCGTCACCAGCACGTACGATGCGGCCATCCGGCCCCTGAGGCCCATGGCGACAGCGTAACCGCAACGCGGAAGACCATCCTCCCCCTGGCGGGGGAGATCTCGATTCCAGCGCGGAATGCCGACGTTGCTCACACCGGGGGGCGGCAGGGGTTGGTCGTCAACCAACCCCTTCTTCCGTGGCCGGCAGGGGACAGGCCGGCACCCGCCGGGTCGCGATGATCAGGTGCACGACGTTCTGGGGCTGCTCCTGCCTGAAGGCCTGCAGGTCGGGGCCGTCGCGGACGGACACCAGGTAGCAGCCCGAGCGTGGGCCTATGGTCACCGTGGCGTCGCGCCTGCCCTGGGAGTCGATCACGACCAGTTCGGGCGGATGCCGCTTTGTCCACGAGCGGGGAGCGGATAGTCCGGGCCAGGTGGGAGCGTCCGTACGGTCGGCGAAACCCAGGCTGATCGTGTGATGGCGGTGGGCGCGGATTCCCCGCTCGACCAGGAGTCGCTGAACGACCGCCAGCGCCCGGTCGTGCCGGTTCGCCGTCGCCTCGTCGATCATTTCCCGATATCCAGCCCGTACCGCACGCCGTGTCACCCGTCCTCCAAGGTCGGAATCATCGGATTCGGATGGCGAGAAGCGCGATGCTCACCATCATCGCGACCTTACGGAACATGACCACCGGCAGTGTTCACAGTTTCCCGTGAACAATTCTCCCTGGTAAATCTAGAAGGCCATTCGACTTTCCAGGCCGCGTAACCGCTCGGGGACGGTGCGGTAATAGGTGCCGAGCTGCCTGACGGTCTCTCTCGCCGTAGGGTGGAATCGTGTCATCTGGGGGGCGATTCGCTCGGCGTTGAGAACTCGGCTGAGTGCTCTGTCGTGATCCCTGAGCCACAGATGTGCCCTGGACATGTCTATCTCGTGATGTGCCCTACGTTCGGCGTACAGCCTGGCAGGCGGGATGAAACCCGAGTCCAGGCGAATCGCCCTGTCGTAGTCACCGAGTTCCGTCGCCACCACACATCCGTGAATCACCGCGTTGACGGGATTCACCTGCAGCCCGTACGGGTCTGACCGGGTTCGCGAGTCGATGCGGGCGGCTGTTTCCGCCGCGAGGCCGTGGTGCTCCCAGGCGTCCGACTCATGCCCCAGCCGGGCGGCGGAGACGGCCGCGCGAAACTGGAGGGAGCCGTAAACCTGCAGGCCTGCCGGATCTGACCGGTCCACCTCGCTCGCCGCCCGCCTCACCATGGTCAGCGCGATGTCACCGGACCCCAGGGTGAGCAGCAGCAGCGCCCGCGACAGCGAGACCAGGTGCCGCAGGTGCGGGTCGTCGGCGCGCAGCGCGGCGGTCGCGGCCCGCTCGACGGCGACCTGCGCCAGGTCGTTGTAGCCCAGGCGGCGGGTCAGGGACACCGCTATGGCGTACGCGTGGTTCAGCAGGCGCCACGCCCTCGGAGCGTCCGACTCGACCGCGTGGACCGTCAGCTCCTCGATGGCCGGCGGCAGGCGCCCACCGAGCCTGACATGGGCGGCGGCCCCCTGCAGCTTCTGGAGTTTGACCAGTTCCTTGGCGAGCTCATCAAGTGACCGGGGAGGGACCTCCAGCTCCGGGGAGACGTCGGCGTAGGTGACAGCGCGCCTGATGGCGGGCATCGCCGCGTGCACCGCGTCGGTGCGTCTGTCGGACCCTCGGTAGGGCTGACCGTTGATCTCGGCGGCATCGACCCCGCAGGCCCTTGCCACAGCCGCCACAAGCGAGGGAGTGGCCGGTTTATGACCCGCCTCGACCTGTGCGATCAGGCTGCGGGAAACATTGGCCCTGGCCGCCAGGCCGGTTTGGGTGAGCCCTCTGCGTTTACGCGCCCTGGCAATTCGACGCCCAGTGCTTTCATTCTGACCGCCGCCCAGATCGGGATCCCATTCATGCCTGGCCATCTCACCACCTTCTCTCGCTCACGCGATGTCTTCACGATAGCGGCCTGAGCATTTCACCGAGATGAACATTCCCAACGACCGGTTCTCTTTCCAAGAGGTCCATGCCGGTTCTGCGGTGAATCATAAGAGCCGGATCGGGGCGGTGATGAACAGGGTCTGCGCACGGTGGACGGCGGCGCGTTCGGCATGGCGAGAAGCCGGTACGCCTGGCGATATCGCGAGCATCGACTCCACGACCGGCGTACCGCGAGCGAGGCCGGGCGGCGCCCCGCCGGCCCTGACTTTCGGCAGGTCGCCGGGGAAGAACGCGTTTCCGAGCCCACCGCGAAGTACGATCGATCAATGACCGAAATGACCGAAACCACGCCCGGCTGGCTCTCTCCCGAAGAGCTGGAGTCGACCCGCGCACGAATGCCGATCCTCTACGTCGACGCCGTGCCGGTGCGAGTCGACGAGGCCGGAGTGGTCACGCATGTCGGCCTGCTGCTGCGCATCGGAGCGGACGGGACGGTCAGCCGCGCCCTCGTCTCCGGCCGGGTGCTGCACCACGAGCGGGTCCGCGACGCGCTCATCCGCCATCTGGAGAAGGACCTCGGCCCGACGGCACTGCCCAACATCCCCGCCTCTCCGCAGCCGTTCACCATCGCCGAGTACTTCCCGACGCAGGGCGTCACGCCCTACCACGACCCCCGGCAGCACGCGGTCTCCCTCGCCTACGTCGTCCCGGTCGTGGGTGACTGCCGCCCCCGGCAGGACGCCCTCGACCTTGTCTGGTTCACTCCCGAGGAGGCCTCGTCACCGCTGGTGCAACAGGAGATGCTCGGCGGTCAGGGCACCCTGCTGAAGCAGGCCCTCGCCTACGTCGGCCGCCTCTCCTGACCTTCCGACGGCGGAAATCCCCGTCAGCGCGAGGAGAGCGGGCTGCTGTGCCCCCTCTCTGTGCCAGGCTCAGGCAGCGGCCTCAACGCGCTGTCCCTGCCACTGCCACCGCACCTGATTCGGAGAGGCTCAGCGGGTGCGGCTGGCCAGGAAGCGGCGCCATTCCGGACGGGTTCGCGCGAGTGCTCGCAGCGAGGCCGGAACCTGGGGCCTGGGGTCGTTGCGGTCCAGGCGCAGGTCGGTGAGCGCGGTCAGCTCACCCAGCCACTCCGGCAGCTCGGCCAGCCGGTTTCTCCGCAGATCGAGCTCGGTCAGGGAGGTGAGGGTCCGCATCGACTCGGGAAGGGCGGTCAGCTTGTTCAGGCCCAGGCTGAGGGACCTGAGGGCGGTGAGTTTGCCGATCGACTCCGGCAGCTCGGTCAGCCCGGTGTTCCACAGGCCGAGAGAGGTGAGGGCGGTGAGGTTCCCGATCGACTCCGGCAGGCCGGTCAGTGGGACGCATCCCATATCGAGATGCTCCAGAGCGGTCAGCTCGCCCAGCCACGGAGAGAGGTCGGCGGGCCGGCTGTATGTCAGGTCCAACCAGGTGAGGGCGGTGAGACGGGCCATCGACGCCGGGAAACAGGCCGGCCCGGCGTACCACATGCGGAGCCTGGCGAGCCGGGTGAAGTCGCCGATCCACTCGGGCACCTCCTCCAGGTCATAGAGGTTGCTCAGGTCGAGTTCCGTGAGACCGGTGAGCTCGCGCATCGAGTCGGGGAGGCGGCGCAGTCCGGTCACCGAGACATTGAGGTAGATCAGTCCGGTCAGCTCGCCGATCCATTCGGGCAGGGCGGTCAGCTCACGGTTGCCCCCGAGGTCGAGCTCGGTCAGCGCGGGCAGGTCGGTCAGGAACCGGGGAAGCTCGGTCAACCAGTTGGATCTCAAGTGCAGCACCCGCAGACCGGGAAGCTCGGCCACCTCCTCGGGCACCTGGGCCAGCCCGAGACCCGACAGGTTCAACGTGTCAGATCCCTCGCGCAGGTACGTGTTCATCCGCCGCCGAGCGGTCCGAAGCACGGAATCCACTGCTGCCACCCTGTTTTTCTCCTTGCCGTCAACAAGATGTGATCGGCGATCACGGTAGCGATGAGGACTTGCGACCCGGTTGTGGGTCATTGAACTTGTTTCGCCCTCGGGGTGCGGGACCGCTGGTCACAGCATGATCGCGAGTTCGGCAAGGTATCGCCGGTACGCGGTGAAAAGCGCGTCGCCGGAAGCGGTGGCCTCCTTGGGCAGGCCCTCCCACCGCGAATCATGCGGGCCGTGCGACCATGACAGCGAAGGTGACGGCGGAACGAGGAAGCCGGTGTGAACCCGGCGCGGTCCCGCCACTGTGATCGGCGAGCGGACCCCGACATCGCCACTGCCCGGGTACGGGTGGGAAGGCCGGGCGAGCTTGGACCCGAGAGCCAGGAGACTCACGCCGTCGCCTCCTCAGCGAAATTGGGGCGGAACTCCCCAAGAGAGGAAGGCGGTTGCCATGCCGTGCGACTCACCCGCCGGTGCTCCGCCCGGACTGCTGCCCGCCGCCCCGGCCGTGGTCGCCGGCGCGGTCGCCGACGTCCGCTCCATCGGCGGCTACTTCGGGATCGAGACAGGCGAGGCCGAGACCGGATGGCGACCGTTCACCGATCTGTGGACGGCTCCGGGCGTCCTGGAGGCGAGAATCCACGACATGGCCGGACGTCTGGGCACCACCGAGCATCGGGTGGCCGCCTCGATCCTGTTCCAGGGCCTGGCCGCCCGCCTGTGGTCACCGTCCATCGGCGCCGTGGTCGCGCACGACCTGCTCATCGACCTGGCCCCCGAGCACCTGTACTGGCGGCCGGCCCCCGACCCGCTGCCGCTGCGAGCCACCCGGCTGTCCGGCTGGGGCGTCCGCGACCCCGCGCGGATCGCCGAACCGGTCTACCGCGGCATCATGGCCGAGATGCTGGAACCGCTCGCGGAGGCGGTCCGGCGGATCGTGAAGATCGCGCCGGGGCTGTTGTGGGGCAATGCGGCCTCCGCACTGGCCGGAACCATCGGCGCCTTCACCCACCGACGGCCCGACCTCACCGCGAAGGCCATGAGGCTGGGCCGCGAACTACTGGACCGGGATCTCCTGCGCGGCACCGGCGAACTGACCGAGCCCGTACCCGGCCGTCCCTTCTTCGTCCGTCGCAGCTGCTGCCTGTACTACCGCCTGCCCGGCGGCGGCATGTGCGGTGACTGCGTCCTGTTGCCGACCCGCCGGCCACCAACCCACCGCCCTGGCTGACGCTTTTCGTTTCGCGCCTTCCCAGTCCAGTTCGCCTGGAGGCGGTCAGCTACGTCCGACGACGCCGAGGATGCCCGGCTTGGTGAAGTCGACGGTGATCTTCTCTCCGTACTCGTTGTACTCGGAGCGCCACGCCTCGACCGGGACGATCCCCGGCTCCAGCAGCTCCATTCCACTCAGCAACTCGGCCAGCTGTTCCGGGCCGCGCGAGGTGAGCGCCCCCGCGCTGGTCGAGCGGTAGACCTGCTGCCCGGCCTCGTGCACCTCGGCGCTGACGTTGGCCTCGAAGGCGTGCGTGACGATCAGATGGCTACCCGGGGCCAGCCGTTCGCGGATCGTGGTGATGATGTGGGCGACCAGGGCGTCGTCGGGAATGAAGTGCAGCATCGAGATCAGCAGCACCGCGACAGGCTGGGTGAAATCGACGGCGCTCTCGATCTGCGGGTCCGTCAGGAGCTTCTCGGGTTCCCGCATGTCGCCCTGGACGACAGAGGTGAGGTGGTTGTCCTCCAGGAGCGCACGGCCGTGCACCAGGACGATGGGGTCGTTGTCGACATAGACCACCCGGGTGTCGGGCGCGATGCGATGGGCGACCTGGTGCACGTTGTCCTGCGTCGGCAGTCCCGACCCGATGTCGAGGAACTGCCGCACGCCCTGGCGCACGAGCAGATCGACGACTCGCGAGAGGAACGCCCGGTTCGCCCGGGTCATCTCGCGGATACCGGGCACCACCCGCATGAACTGTTCCGCGGCCGCCCGGTCGGAGGCGAAGTTGTCCTTGCCTCCGAGGTAGTAGTCGTACATTCGAGCGACACTTGGGGTGTTCGGGTCGATACCCGCTGGAACATCTTCTTGCTCGCCCATACCCTCGCCCTTCATCGCCTTCGGGAAGGATATGGGAATTCCATAAAACTGTTGATCTTTACTGACAAACCATATACGACCGAATTCCCAGGGTGATCGCGGCACCGGCGAGCGACACCCGCGCGGACCGGCGGACGGCCACCGTGTGATCGGAAGTCGTACGCGGCCCACGCGCGCTTTCCGGATTCGGCGGGCCTGCCGGCGGCTACCCGTCCCGCTCGATCGACCCGGAGTTGCTCTCGGTGCTCCGGTAGCTCTGGTGGCCGGGCTCCCAGGTCCAGGTCTCCGTGCGGCCACCGTTCGTGATGGTCAGCGTACCGGCGGGATCATAGTACGGCGACTCGGGGGACCAGGGTGGAACGGGGTCGGCGTACGCGACCGGCGTGGCGAACGCTACCGCCGAAGCGGCGAGAGCGGTGGTGACGAGATAGCGGGAAATGGACATTTGCTCCCCCAAAAGACATAAACGGTACAGCGGGGATATTGCCTGATATAAGGCAAAGAGAACCACGCCGATGATCAAGACTCTGGCCGATTCGCATTCGGCACGGCCGCCCGCTCCGGGACCGCTCATCCCGGCGAGAACCGGCGGGTCTCCGCCGAGAGCCTGATCGTCGACGGCGGGCATCCGGTCATCCGGGTATCCCACCGGATTCCACTCGGGCCCGGCCGCACTGGACCGATCCCACTTGGTGGGAGCTTGGCGCCCGGCATGAGCGAGCGAGGCCTCGGCCGCTCGGTCGCCCTCGGAAGCTGTGAGCCAAGACGACGGCGCGAAGGACACCAAGTCTCCACCAAGGAGCGTCGGCCAGCCTGACGGTGTCCAACCATCTGGCCCTGCACACCAGGTCGGGGCCCTTCTCCCAGGAGAATCTCAATGGCGCGCGGTCTGTCCACCAACCACAACGAAACCGTCCTCGAAGGCGGCCTGTCCACCAACCACAACGAGACCCTCGTCCCCGCAGACGGCCTGTCCACCAACCACAACGAGACCCTCCTCGAAGGCGGCCTGTCCACCAACCACAACGAGACCCTCGTCCCCGCAGACGGCCTGTCCACCAACCACAACGAGACCCTCCTCTAGACAGCCGATCATCGACCGCCGTTCCTCGCCGGAAACGCTCCGGCGAGGAACGGCGGGTTCAAGGACGTCATCTACGACGTTGAACGGTCCTGCTGAATCCATGGACCACCACAGACGACAAGCAAGATAGGTGAAACGGATGCCGGTGCGCGGATTGCTGCCGCGTCTTCCACGACGGACCTGGCTCATTCTCAGCGGCGATGCCGTGTCCGCGCTCGGCACGGGGATGACACTGCCCTTCTTCCTCATCTACCTGCACCGCATGCGGGATATCGACCTTGCCCTGGCAGGGCCGATCTTCTCGATGATCGCGGCCGCGGGACTCATCGGAAACCCTCTCGGCGGTCTGCTCTCGGATCGCTTCGGCGCGCGGCAGACCAGCGTGGCGGGCCTTGTCATCGTCGCCGCAGGAACCACGGGTCTGGCGGTCATCCAGTCGGCCTTGCAGGGATTTCTCGCGGCCGGGGTGTACGGGCTCGGCATCGCGATCACGGCACCGGCCTTCCAGTCACTTCTCGGCGGCTCGGTGCCCGCGGAACTGCGGGCGCAGGCCTTCGCGGTCCGGCAGGCCGCCGTCAACGCCGGTGCCAGCGCCGGAGGGCTGGTGGCAGCGTTCGTGGTGAGCTTCTCGTCGTTGTGGAGCTTCGTGATCCTCTACCTGTTGGACGCGGCGACGTTCCTGATCTTCGCCATACTGATCGCCCGGTTCACACATAATCCTCCGCAGATCCAGAAAACGCCGATCACCGCCGTCGCGGGCGGGTATCGCGAGGTGGTTTCGAACCGGATGCTGCGAAGGATCTGGGTTCTGGTGGTGGCCGTGGTCGTGTGCGGGTTCGTGGCCTACTACACCGCCTATCCGATCTACGCCACCGAGGTCGGCGGGCTCGACGCCGGAGGCCTGCGCTTCACCTTCATCGTGCAGACCTGCATGGTCGTGGTCGCCCAGCTCTTCGTGCTCCGTCTCATGACCGGCCGGCGCCGAACTCGCGGGTTCGCGCTCTGCGCCGTGCTGATGGCCGCGGCGTGGGCGACGGTACTGGTCACCCCGCTACTGGGAGGCGGCGGGATCGCCCTGACCGGATTCACGATCGCACTGACGCTGTTCGCCATCGGGGAGGCATTCCTCGCCCCGACCATCCCGCCGATCATCAACGATCTCGCCGACGACTCGAACAGGGGACGGTACAACGGGGCGTACACCCTCGCATGGACCAGTGGTTACGTCATCGGCCCCGGATTGGCAGGTATGGCGCTCGGCGCCGGCTACGGTTCGGTGCTCTTCATGGTGCTGGTGGGGGTGCTCGTCCTGGTGGTCGGCCAGGCGATCCGGCTGGAGCGGTTCCTTCCCCCGTCGGTGAACGGGGTCTCCGCCGAAACGACTCCCACCGAGGCGATCGAGGTGGCACAGGGGCGCGGCTCGCATGACGGCTGAAGAGACACCCGCCATGACGGACCTCGACCTCTCCCGTGAGCACGAGCGGGCAGGCCGCTATGCGGAGGCGTACGACGGCGTCATGGTCGCCGTCCGCGATCTCACCGGCGGCGCCCGCGCGGGCCACCCGGACGCCGGTGGCGATCTCGCCGACGCCCTGATGCTCGCGAGCCGGCTGTGCCGGCGCCTCGGGCGCCACGATGAGGCCGAACGCCACCTCGAACGCGCGGCCGAGGTCACCCGGACAGGCGATCCGGAGATCCGGCTACGGGTGACCGTGGACCGCGCCGACCTGCTGCGGGCCAGGGGGCGCTACGGCGACGCCGACGTGATGCTCAGGAACGCGCTGGTCCTGGCGGAGGAATCCTGCGGCCCTGACTCCCTTGCCGTCGTCCGGGTCTGCAACAGCCTGGGCGTACTTCACAAGTACACCGGTCGGTTCGACGAGTCCGAGCGGTCGTACCAGCGCGCTCTGAAGATCGTCGAAGCCCTGCATGGCGCGGACCATCCCTACCTCGCCGACATCAATCACAACCTCGGCGGGCTGAACCACGCACGCGGCACCCACGCGCTCGGCGAGCCCTTCGCCCGCCGCGCGGTGGAGATCCGGCGGCTGGTACACGGCCCCGCCCATCCTGAGGTCTCCGGCGACCAGGTGGCGCTCGCCGCGATCCTGCGCGAGCTCGGCGAGGAGGAGGAGGCCGAGCGGCTGCTGCGCGAGGCCCTCGCCGTCTTCGAGGAGCACTTCGGGCCCGAGCACTACGAGGTCGCGTCGACGCTGAACAACCTCGCCGCGTTCCAGTACACCAGGGGGGATCTGGAAGCGGCTGCGGCGACCTATCGCAAGGTGCTCACGATCAAAGAAGAGCTTCTGGGCGAGAACCATCCCGAGCTGGCCGTGGCCCTGAACAACCTCGCGGCGACCCTGCGCGGGAGCGGCCGGCCAAATGAGGCCGTGACGTTCCTGGAGCGGGCGCTGAACCTGCTTGACGGCGTGGTGGAGCGGGACCAACCCGTCCGGCTGGCCTGCCTCGGCAACCTCGACGCCTGTCGGCGGTTGATGAGCTCACCGGAAGCCCGGTAAATCAGCGGGCGCGCGTGCGTCGCGCCGGCAGCGGCGCGCACAGCGCCGAAAGGGGGCCCTGACGGGAGTCAACCAGGTGGTCGAGGCCGCTGCCAGGGTTTGCAGTGGATTCCAAGCTCTCCTCAAGGGAGATCGGTGATTGTGATTGCGTTCAAACCGCTCGGTTCCGCAGTCCAGAACCAAGCCGCCCCCACAGGAAGACGCCCATGTCACGCCAGCCCGCACGCGGCCTGTTCATCCACTACGACGAGCCAACTCTCCGCGGAGCCTCTCCACGATGATGTGATGGGGCGGTCGCGCGGGGTGGTGATCGATGTTTTCGGCGGATGCGTATCCTCGTGACGACGCCGTGCCCGCAGTCGGTACTGAATCATTCCTTCTCCCCCTCACGCACCGCACACGGGCGCCGACCCCGGCATGGTCGGCCTGGTCCTCCCGATGACCGCGGTCGTGGGATCCGTCGGAAATCCCGTTGCCGGTCCGCCCGCGAGTCGTCCTGATTCGCGGAAGACCGGCGTGGGCACGCTTGCGCGGCAGGCTGCGGCATCACCATGTCCGAACTCCGGAAGTGGCACGTGCCAGGTCCAGGCCTGCCGACGCTCGATGCTGAGTGGGCATTAATGGTGGCATTTCGGGTTCTTGGAGCGTTCGAAGTAATCGGCGCCGGAGGGCCGGTGAACCTCGGGGCACCACGACAGCGTTCGGTTCTCGGGCGATTACTGGTCGCCCGCGGCCAGGTCGTGCCGATCATGCGCATGATCGACGACCTGTGGGGCGGCCACCCGCCGGGAAGCGCCGTCACCTCGGTGCACGCCTACGTCTCCAACCTACGGCGCGTCCTGGAATCGGACCGCGCGGCGGGCACCCCGCCCCAGGTGCTGGTCACGGTCTCTCCCGGCTATGCCATACGGAGCAAGGAGGCGGACGCCTGGCGGTTCGAGGACATGGCTCGGCGGGGAGCCGCGTTCCTGGGCGCAGGAGACGCCCGAGCGGCTCTGCGCGAGCTCGACGCGGCAATCGAGATCTGGCGGGGACCGGCGTACGCCGAGTTCGCCACGGCCGACTGGGCACTGTCCGAGATCGCCCGCCTGGACGAGTTGCACACCATGGCCGTCGAGCACCGCGCGGCCGCGGCGATCACGCTCGACTCGCCGGGCACCGTGATCGCCGACCTGCGCGCCCACCTCGCCGAACACCCGCTACGGGAGGAGGGATGGCGGCTGCTCGCGATCGCCCTCTACCACCAGGGCCGGCAGGGGGACGCGCTCGTCGCACTCAGACAGGCCCGCCACACCCTCGCCGAGGAACTCGGCGTCGACCCGAGTCCGGCGCTGCAACGGCTGGAAGCCGACATTCTCTCGCAATCTCCCGAGATCGCGCGGCCGGTCGCCGCGAACAAGCCGTTGGAGCACATGACCTCCTCCACAACGTTGTCCTCGCCGGAGAGACTCCGCCGGGTAAGGGCCGAGGCGGGTCCGGAGACCCTCGGCCCGATCTTCGGCAGGGAGAGGGAACTGGCCCTGCTCGCCGGGATGTCCCGGGGCATCGCGCTGATCAGCGGTGAGGCGGGCATAGGAAAGTCCGCCCTGGTGGAAGCGGTCGTCGCCGGACACTCGCGCTCTGGTCGGCAGGCCGCCGTCAGCCGCTGCCCGGAGACCGGCGGAGCTCCGGCCGGATGGGCGTGGGTGGAGATTCTGCGTACTCTCACGGCTCGCGTGGCCCCCGCCGAGGCGGTGGCCGCGCGGATCCGGCGGCTGCTCGCCGATCCGGATGCCCCGTACCCCGTCCACGGCGACGCGGACCTCACCGCCGAGCGGTTCCGGTTCCGCCGCGACCTGGCGGCGTATTTGGCGGAGGTGGCCCGGGTCTCCCCGCTACTGCTCGTCCTCGACGACTTGCACCGGGCCGACGATGAGACGCTGGCCATCTTCGTGGACCTGGTTTCCGAGCTGAGGGACGCCGAGGTCCTCATCGTCGGCACTTTCCGCGAGGAGGAGGCGGACGGACTCGCGGAGACACTGGCCACGCTGGCCCGCCACGAGCCGCTCCGCATCGTCCTGGACGGGCTCGACCAGGACGCGGCGGAGCGGCTCGTGGCCTCCGTCTCGGGCAGGGCGGTGACGCCTGGCGTGCTTGCCGCCGTAACCGACCGCACCGGCGGCAACCCCTTCTTCCTGCGCGAGACCGCCCGCCTGATCGCCACGGAGGGCGAGGACGCCGCCCTGTCGACCGTGCCCGCGGGGATACGCGACGTGCTCCGGCGCAGGTTCGCCCGCCTGCCCGCGTCCATCCGGGGCGTGCTGAGCGAGGCGGCGGTCATCGGCAGGGACTTCGACATCGACGTGCTGATCGATGTGAACGGCAACGGCGAGGAAGTCGTCGTGGAAGCGGTCGAGGCGGCCCTGACAGCCGGGTTGCTCGTCGAGCCCGAGGGTGGTGGGCTCCGCTTCACCCATGCCCTCACCCGGGACGCGCTCTACGGTGAGATGTCCCGCCTGCGACAGATCCGCACCCACGGCAGGATCGCCGTGTCTCTCGAACGGCTCCGCCCGCGCGAGGCCGCCGCCGTGGCCCACCACTTCGCCGCGAGCGGGAAGCCCTCGGCCGCCGCTCGCCACTGCGTGCTCGCCACCGAGCGAGCCAAAGGACGCTCGGCGTACCGCGAGGCGGCTTCCCTCTGGGGACGGGCGATCGAATTCGCGGACGAGGAGGATCTGGAACTGCTCGTGCGACGGGTCACCGCTCTGGCGCTCTGCGACGAGCTGGACGACGCCAGGGAGCTGTGGAAGCGGGCGATCCAGCTGGCCCTTCCGCACGCCGACCCCGAGCTGACCGCACGGGTCGTCGGCGTACTGGACAAGCCGGCGGTATACGGCACCGGGGGTGGCGACAAGGGCTTCCAGGAGGTCGTCCAGGTCATCGAGGAGGCGCTCTCCCTGCTGCCCGCGGGCGACCGCGCGGCACGCTGCCTGCTGCTCACCTCACTCGCCTTCGAGGTCGCGGGTTTCGGGGGCGAGGAGGCGACCCGGTTCACCGAGGCGGCAGACGAGGCGCAGGCCACGACCAGGCGGCCGAAGGGCCCGGAGGCGGTGGATCGCGACCCGTGCCGTGCACCTCTGTACAGGCAGGCTCCGTCCACGAGCCGCCGGTTTCGCCGAGGCGGCGGAGGCGGGTGACGGGGAAGGGCACCGCGGGCACCACCCCTGGCATCGCGATGTCCCCGCGAAACGATTTCCGGAGGGATTCGAGGACCACCGGAACTCGCCTCGAACATGTTCCTCAGTGTTCGGGCGGCCACCACCGACCGGCCATTCGCGCGTGCCGTGGTCAGGCCCGGTACGGCGGCCTGTACCGATCGGCGGTCAACCCTCGGCTCCAATCGACCGCGTCGAGCGGCGTGGCCGTCTCGACGGGGACTATCAGCCCGGACTTGCCCGGGGCCCCGTCACGCTCGTTCCCACCGTTGGCGGACAGCAGAACGCGGACGTGCTCCCCGAACACCTGCGTCGGCACGTCGTAGAGCGAGAGGGTGCGGCCGGGATCACCGGGGTCGGCGGCTTCCGCGACGAGCTTCAGCCCCGCGGCGGCGACGTAGCGGTACCAACCGAGGGATTCGATGGCGCACCTGCGGATCTCCTCGTTCCCCTCGGCCAGGATGGCCTCGGGGGTGGGATCGGTGATGACCCACTCGGGGACCCGGATGCCGTGCCAGGCGTGCAGCGCGTACCCGTCGGGCCAGGAAAGGGCCGGGCCGGTTTCGCAGTGAAGCCGATGGTCGTCGTCCCGGAGGATGGCGACTGGACGTTCGGACAGGACCACCGTCCCGTTCAGCGGGATCCACCAGCCGAGGTGCCGGCTCGCCTCCGCCAGCGTTTCCAGACGCTCGCCGGGCTCCAGCCCGGCTATCCGGAAAGCGCAGGTGTACAGTGCGATCCAATAGGCCTCGCGCCAGATGTCGAGGATCCCCCACACGTATGTGCAGGTCTCGGACCGGAACTGCTCCCACAGCCGGCCGAGGAGCTGGCCGCCAAGCTGGGCTCTGAGCTGCCGCCAGAGCTGCTCCCAGAGCCGTTCCTTGAGCCGGCTCCGCAACCGGTCCCAGAGCTGGTCGCCCAGCCGGGCCCTCAGCCGGTCGTGCATCTGGTCCTTGAGCCGGTCCTTGAGCTCCTCCTTGACCTGGCTCCTGCTGGAAACCCGCAGGTCGTCGCCGAGCCCGCTCCGGCGGACCTCCACGGACCGCTCCCACGAGGGGTTCGCGGGGGGAAGCCGGTCGAAGGCCGTGACGGTCGACAGACATTCCATCGGGGAGTCGGCCCAAATCACGAGAGAGGGGACGTCCAGCCCGGCGGCGCCGTACGCGTGGCGCACGGCCCATTCCGCCCTGTCCTTGTCGACGGCCACGGTGGACAGTCCGTAGTCCATCCACTCGCGGAGCACGGTGTCAATGATTTCCTCGTGTTCAGAGGTGAGATCACCCCCGAAGGCGGATGGACACATGGTGCTCAAGTGTTCTCTCCATTCGCACGTCGGATACGGACAGGACTGACGGATCTCCTGTCACATAACGAGGTCCGAGCCGGACTGTCGGACACCAGCTTCGCCTGCCGTTCTTGGTGGATGCTTGGCGCCCAGCGCACCCGCACCTTGGCTCACGGGGTCGACGTCGCGAATCGGCCGTCGCACGCTCCCGGATGCGGCCTCTGCCGACGCGGCCCGCCGAGTCGCGCTGCCTCATGGCGGGACCGCGGGCGCGCTCCGCCCTGTGCGCGAGGCTCGAACGCACGGCAAGGCCCTCGGGGGACGGTCCTCGCCCCGGCCGAGCGCGGGGCGGCCGTCATCTTGAGGTCAGCGAGGAACGAGCCGACGGGTGAGAGCGCGGGTCAGCTCCTCGATGTCACTTCCCGGCTCGGGCTGGATGTTGCCCTCCACGAACAGGTTGGCAAGACCGTGCATGAGCGCCCACGCCGCCAGGGCGACGGTCCAGTCGGCCGAACCGGGGTGCCTCGCCGTGCCGCGCAGCAGCTGGTGCCCGGTTCGCTCGCGAGCGGCCACGAATTCGGGGTCCCTGGTGTCGAGCAGGTCGGTGGCGCGCATGACCGCGAAATACGCCCGGTTACCGGTGGCGAAGAGCACGTAGGCGACGCCGAGCTCGGCGAGCCCGCCAGCCGCCCGCGCTCGCGCCAACTCGTCGGCCAGCCGATGGTAACCCTCCACGGCTATCGCGGTGAGAAGGCCCGTCTTGTTGCGGAAGTGATGGGTGGGCGCGGCGTGTGAGACGTCCACATGGCGGGCCACGTCGCGCAGGCTGAGCGCGGCGGGTCCGTCCTTCGCGATGGCCTCCATCGCAGCGTCCAGCAAAGCTCGTCGCAGGTCACCGTGATGATAAGGATATTTTTGATCACTCCTGCTCACGCGGGCCATACTATCCGGATCCGTGTCCCGGGCAGGAGGACCAACCGTCACGGCAGGGGCACGGCGGTTCCGGGCTCCTCACCGGAATGATCTGCGGCTCCGGCACCGCTCGGGGACGAGCGGCCGACACGATCCGGTACGCCCTCCATTCCTTTCAGGTCGTCCGGCGTCTCTTTCCACAGGCGCGCGTCCGCGCAGATGCGGATCTCGACGACCTCGCTGATGTGCCGTCCTCCGCACCGGTCTCCGGGCACCACCAGGTGCGGCCCGCGCGCGTCGAGGTCGTCGTCGTCCATCCGGACGCCCACCAGCACCGGGACATCGCCGAACTCCGGATCGATCTCCCCCCACGACAGCACCGCGTGATGGCCGTCGCGCCCCAGCACCGACACCAGGAACCGCAGCCGGTCCTTGCGCTCGGAGGCGTCGAAGACCGGCCCGGCCGCGCGGGCCACATCCAGGAGCAGGGGGCCGGTGAAGCGGTGGTGCCGGGTTCCCGACGTGCGGCAGGCGAAGCCGACCTCCACCGTCCGCTGCGGCAAGGCCCGCAGATCGGCCATGCTCAACAGTCCGGGAAGGGACAGGTCGCCCGACAGGCGCAGCCGCCCGCCGGCGCGGACACGATCGGGGACGTCGATCGACATGGGCCTCAGCCCTCCCTCGCCCGTGATCAGGTCATGGACATGGACCTTTACCGCAATATTCCCGCCCTGCGTCTCGATCACACGCATATGCAAGGGTAAATGCACATAACTATGGCAGGCACGAGAGCTTGTCGAGATTTCTTCTCGCATCCGCATCCTGCAGAGAGCGAACGCGTCAATCCGAATCTTTCCCCGGCCTCTCCCGCAGAGGCTGCTCCCCTCCTTCAGAGGCGGGGAGCGAGGGTGATCGCGTCGAGGAGGCGGGGGGCGAGGGCGGCGGCCTGGGCGCGGATCTCCGCGATCGCGGTGCTCTCGTACAGGCTTCCGTGCAGCAGCGGGCCCAGGGCGAAGATCCGGCCGTCCGGCCGTCCGGCCGCGTCCAGGACCACGCCGCCGGGGCCGGCCTCCAGGCCGAGCCCCAGACGGTCGGGCCGAGCCGTGCCGGTGGCGAGGAGAGCGGCCAGGAAGGGGTCGCGGGCGATGTCGGCGCCGGGGCCGGTGGCGTTGACCAGCCAGCCGACATCGAGTTCCCTGACCGCGCCGCCGCCGGTGTTCAGGTGGACGCGAAGCCCGCCGGGGCCGGTCACGGCCCGGACCAGTTGCCCGCGCAGCACGTGAAGGCGGCCCGCGGCCCGCAGGGCGGCGATCCGGGCGGCGGTGGCGGGCGGGATCCGATGGCGGTGGACCTCCCAGTAGCGGGCGGCCAGGTCCAGGAACCGCCGCTGGTCATCGAGGGAGAGCCGGGCCCACAGGCTCTGGGTCTGCGGCCGCAGGCCGTCGACCACGCCGCACCAGTCGCCCCCGTTGTCCCTGACCGCGACGCGCACGGCGCGCAGCAGGGCGGCGATGCCCAGCGGCCCGTCCGGGAACGGCGTCGCCACCGGGGGCGGCACGGGATCGGGGTGCGGCCGCGGCAGCAGGGCGTGCCGGGACACCGCGTACACCACCGCATCCGGGTGCGCCCCGGTCACGGTGACCGCCACATCCGCCATCGTCAGCCCGGTCCCCAGCACGAGCGTCGGCGCGCCGTCGCCGACGCGGGCCAGCGCCTCCGGCGCCCACGGGTCGGCGACGTATCGGGAACTCCCTGCCTCCGCGACGCGCGGCCAGGCCGCCGGGGCGCGATTGCCCAGCGCCAGGACGACGGCGCCGGCCTCGACGTGCCCACCGCCGGACAGATGCACCCGCAAGCCCGGATCGCCGGTCAAAGCCTCGGCCGTACCGGTCACCCTGCGCACCACCCGGACGGGCCACTCCTCGGCACCGTCCAGCAGCGCGCGCAGGTAACGCCCGTAGATCCGCCGGGGCAGGTAATCGGAGCCGGAAACCTCCAGCCCCGCATCACGGGCCCAGCGCAGCAGGTGGCCGGCGTCGCCCTCCAGCCCGCTCATCTTGCCGGCGCCGGCGTTGAGCAGGTGGTGGGGATCGACGGTGGAATAGGCCTGCCCCAGCCCGTGCCGCCCGTACCGGTCGATCATCACGACCTCCAGCGGCACGGCGCGCACCCGTGCCTCGCGCAGGAGGTGAACCGCGGCCAGGGTGCCGCTCGCGCCGCCGCCCACGACGGCGACCACTTGAGAACCCGACATGCCACTCACAATAACCCACTAAACATGTAGGTTATATAGCCCATCTCCGCCGTTCCGAGAGCTCATCAGTGACCACAGCGGGGCGAACCGAGGATCCCGGCGATCTCAACCGACCACGCCCGCGCCCGCCGAACTCCTCAACCCCACCCGGCCGACCGGCGACGTCCACCTCGCGCGCACCCGCATTGCGCCGACCTCGCCGGAGAAACGTGCCCGTCGGGCGACTCCCGCCCCGCCATGACGGCGGCGTCCACCCCGGCACGTGAACGTTCTTTCTCCCCCTCCGAAAACGATGTTTTCGGCTGAAACAAATGCGAGCACCGGACTACGGCCCCCTCGGCCACCTCCGGACGGCACCGGACTTCACGGAATCGACGGCGGCGATCCATCCCAGGTGTTCGGAAGGGGGACGGGCGGCGACACCGGCCCCGCGGGGACTCTTCAAGATCGAAATCACATCGCCGACATCGATCCCGTGAAGTCCGGAACGCGCGAGGAATCCATTGACACCAAAGCCGGGACGATGCATCTTTACATCGACAAGTTCGATGTGGCGGACGCGGCAGAGATGACGGACGTCTGGGATTTCCAGCTGTTCAGGCTCTGTTGAGGCCGACTTACCGAGAAGCCCCGCCGCCGGACAATCGCCTCATGATCATCCTACGGATGACAGACCAGGGAGACTTCCTTTGAGCACGGTCATGGACGAGTACGAAGGATCACTGCAGGCCAGCCGTCAGCGTTTCCTCGAAGACGCGGCCGTTTCCGAGATTTCCTCCGCTGTCTCCGACGAAAGGCTGTTCGCCCGCTGGATGCTGCGTTTCAACGCACACGGCGTCCACATGACGCATGACGTGGAGCACTGGATCTCCAGTGCCGGCGCGCGCTGCGGCGAGCTGGGCATGGAGAAGCTGGCGAAGGCGCTGAAGGCGCACGCCAGGGCGGAGGCCGGTCACGACCGGATGATGGTCGACGACGCGAAGGCCATCGCCGGCTGGTGGCAGGAGAGGTTCGGCGAGCCGCTCGACACCGAGCTCCTGCTGGCCACTCCCCCGCTGGCCAGCACGAACTTCTACGCCAAGCTCCACGAAAAGGTGATCTCGGGGCCGAAGCCGTTCCTCCAGCTCGCCATCGAGTACGAGATCGAAAGACTGTCGATCACGATCGGCCCCACCCTGCTCGTCAACTGCCAGCGGGTCTTCGGCCCGGACACGGCGTGCTACAGCTTCCTGGCCGAGCACGTGGAACTCGACGCCGGCCACACCGCCTTCAACCAGCGGCAGCTCGGAGAGCTCCTCAAGCAGTTCCCCGACGCGCTGGACCTGATGGTGGAGACGGGCAAGACCGCGTTGACGTCGTACGCGGCCTTCATGGCCGAATGCCTCGATCTCGCGAAGGCCGACCTGGAATCGGACAAGGTCGGCGCGTGAGCGCTCAGCCGCTCGAACAGGAGCTGCGCTTCCCGATCCCCGAGACCAGGATGTGGCGCGAGGCGGGTTCCGTGGACACCAGGGAAGGCCTGATGGTCGACCTTCGGGTTCACCGGCAGTCACCCTTTGAGCAGCCGGCGGAGTGGCTGGAGGCGGTCCGCCGGTTCCGTGCGTGGGTCCTGTACGACAACGGCAGTAGACCGAGCTTCCGGGTCGCCGACACCGACTACGTCGACGCGCAAAGTCTCGACCTGGGTTCCTACCATCTCATCGCCTATCTGGAGGGCGGTACGGAGATCGTCGGCTGCGCCCGCCTGGCACCCCCGGGGCTGGCACCCCGTTTCCAGACTCGGTGCCACCTCGGCGACCGGGAGTACGCCGACATGCTCGCGAACATGCAGGTTCCCGCCGCGTCGGTGTTCGAAGCCGGTCGGCTGGCCACGGCTCCCGAGCTGCAGGGCCAGGGATTGGGCAGCTGGATGGTGAACGCGGTCGTCGCGGCCGGCCACGCCCTGGGTGCCTCCCTGTTGCTCAGCACGTCCGGCACCGGCCAGGGGCAGCACCTGCTGTTCGGCCGCCTCGGCTGGCAGGCGTTCCCGGACACGGACAAGTTCTCCGCCCACTACCAGGACACCGTACGCGTGATCGCACACCGGCTCAGCCTCGGGCTCACCGCGGCGGAACTGCGGCGGCACATGGACAACCTCTCGGCCGAGGGCACCGCCCACATCCAGGGGATGCGCCTCTGACCCCGCTTCACCTTCGGTGCACGACCTCAGCCCGCGGGGACTCGGTACCCCGCTCCCCGCGGGCGAGAGGCCGCTCGATCAGGAGTTCGCCGGGCTGGGGATCCCCGCACCGGCTCCCCGCCCGCGGGCGTTCCGGAGCCGGGACGCCCGCAGGAAGGCTCCCGGTCAGCCGGCCGTCTTCTCGGGGGAGCCGACCGAGCGAAGGACCGCGTCGGGGATGACGAGGTCGGCACGGGAGCGGGTGGTGGCGACGAGGTCCGCGTTGCGCTGGTCGGTGCCCAGCACCCAGGCGACCGCGTCGTCGCGACCCTTGCCGAAGTACTCGTGGCGGGAGACGAGGCGGCGCACCCGCTCGTCGGGGCCGAGGTCGCAGTACCAGACCTCGTGGAGCTGCGGCCGTACGCGTGACCAGTCGCCCTGGTCGAGCAGCAGGTAGTTCCCCTCGGTGACGACGAGCCTGGCGGCCCGGGTGACCGGGATGCTGCCGGCGACCGGCTGCTCCAGGTCGCGCTCGAAGGCCGGCGCGTAGACCATGTCGTCCTCGTCCTCGCGCAGGCGGCGGAGGAGTGCCGCGTAGCCGGCGGCGTCGAAGGTGTCGGGCGCCCCCTTGCGGTCGCGGCGCCCGAGCCTGTCGAGCTCGACGTCGGCGAGGTGGAAGCCGTCCATCGGCACGTACGCCACCCACTCCCGCGCCGGCAGCCCCTCGGGAGGCGCCGGGCGCAGCATCTCGACCAGGTGCTCGGCGAGGGTGGTCTTGCCGGCCCCCGGACCGCCGGTGATGCCCAGCAGCGCGCGGTGCCCCTCCCGTACGAGAGAGCGGGCCCGAGCGGCGAGTTCGTCGAGGGAGGTCATCTCCCCGAACCTAGCCGAGCCGCCCCCCGTCCTCCAGCCCGGGTCGTACGCCTGCCGGAACACGATGCAACACTTTCCCCCCCTTCGCCGTCTAGGTCGTGACGATCGGGAAGGGGCGACATTTGGAAGACGAGCCCGGCTTTGACGACTTCGTGGCCGAGCACGGTGAGGCGCTGCTCCGCTACGGGTATGTCCTGACCGGCAACCCCCACGATGCCGCCGACCTCACCCAGGAGGCACTGACCCGGCTGCGCGACGCGTGGTCTCGGGTGCGGCGCAAGTCCGACGCGCACAGTTACGCCCGGACCACGATGGCGCGGTTGCACATCAGCATCTGGCGGCGGCGCAGACGCGAACACCTCACCGGGGAGCCGCCCGAGCGGAGCTGGCAGGTGGTCTTCCCCTCCGACGAGGAGCAGGGGCTCTGGCAGGAACTGGCCGCGCTGCCCCGCAGACAGCGCGCGGTGCTGGTACTGCGCTACTACGAGCAGCTGACCGACGCGGAGATCGCCGAGGTGCTCGGCATCTCCATGGGTACCGTGCGCAGCCAGGCCTCCCGGGCGCTGGCCACGCTGCGTTCCTCCCTCTCCCACTCACCGGCGGCCTACGGGAGCAAGCGATGACCGACATCGAGGAGAAACTGACCCGGGTCCTGGCCACGGCGGCGGACCAGGTGCCCCGGCGGACGCCGTACGAGTTGTCCGAGGTGGTCGGCGCGCGATATCGCCGCAGGCGGGCACGGCCTGCGGCGCTGCTCGCCGCCGTGGCCGTGCTCGTGGTGGCCGGCGGGGCGGGTGCGGCGGTGAGAGCCCTGGGGGCGCGGGCCGTGCCGGAACCCGCGGTGAACGCCACGGGCACACCGGGACCGACGCCGCGGCCGGAGCCCGAGCCAGCGGAGAAGCTGCCCCCGCGTATCGAGCGGGTATGGCCGCGAGCCCTGCACAAGATCCCCGCCAAGCTGCCCGACGGCCGGGAGTACCACCCGCAGCTGCTCCTCGACGATCGCACGCTGCTGGTCATGACGGGGGTGTCCGACGGGACGAGGCAGTTCCTGTGGACCTACGACCTCGCAAGCGGCAGACCCACACGGATCGCCGAGATCCCCCCCACCCGAGGGTCCGCGATCTTCGCCGATGGCGTCGCCGCGGGCGGCGGGAACATCGTCTGGTGGGCGTCGTACAAGAAGCCTGGCGGGCAGCGGGTCGCCCGGATCTGGACGGTGCCCACCGGCGGCGGTCGGCCGCGGCAGGTGACCGACGTTCAGTTGGAGAACGTGATGAAGCAGGGGCACATCCGCGCACTGGCCGTGGTCGGCTCGGACGTGGTCTTCTCCCGTGAGAGCGGCGGGGTCTACCGGGTGCCGCTGCGCGGCGGCGAGCCGAGAGCGGTACCGGGTACCGAGGGGCGACACCTCCTGCAGTGGCCGTGGGTGGGCCGGCACACCAAACACACCGATCCCAGCAAGCTGGTCGCCTTCAGCGAGCTGTTCAACGTCGAGACGCGGAAACGGCGTGACGCCGTGGTCAGGCCCGGCGAGAGTTTCGTCAGGTGCGGCGTCAACCTGTGCTCCGGCACGATGCCGCCGGAGGGGGAGCTCCCGCGCCGCTTCGTCCGCGACCGCGACGGTTCACGGGAGCGCGCACTGCCCCGGAACGTCCAGCTGGGCGATGATCCCGGGCTGGAAAGGTTTTTCAAGCTGATCAACCAGAAGGGCGTCGCCCTGTACGACATGGTCACCGGTAGGTCCGCCGATCTGGGCATCCGACCCGCCAAGGACGGAAGCACCGAAATCCCCGACGGCGGCCTCGACCGGCTGATGACCTACCGGATCGGGGACAGGATGCACGTCGTGGACCTGGCCGCGATCAGGTAACGGTTCCGGGGCACGCGGGAGCGGCCCCGGGACCGGCCTCCGGCTGACCCGGCGGGGTCAGCCGGAGTCGGCGTTGAAGGAGAGTTCCGAGGTCACCCGGTAGCGGTCGCCCCGGTAGATCGAGCGGGTGAACTCGACGATCCGGCCGCCGACGTCGCGGGTGGTGCGCTCGAAGAGCAGGGCCGGGGCGTGCTGGGGGACGTGCAGCAACTTGGCCTCGGTCTCGTCGGTGACCGTGGGCTCTATCGTCTGCACCGCGGTGCGGACGTCGACGTTGAAACGTTCCCGGAGGAATCGGTAGAACGACCCCGACTCCATGTCGGCCGGGACGAGGCCGTCGACCAAGGCGTGCGGCAGGTGGATGCGCTCGATCGCCATGGGCTCGTCGTCGACGACGCGTAGCCGGACGACCCTCAGGACGGGGTCGGCGGGAGAGAGCTGGAGCCGGGAGGCGAGCCGCGCACCCGCGGGGGCGGAGCCGAACTCCAGGATGCGGCTGAGCCAGTTGCCCTCGGCGGGTGGCGCGTAGAACGAGTTGCCCGTCGTCGACGCCAGCGCCTGGGTGACCCGGTGCGGCCCGGTGAAGGTGCCGCGCCCCCGCTCGCGGACGAGCAGCCCCGACCTGACCAGATCGTCGATCGCCGCGCGCACCGTGGGCCGGGAGACTCCGAGCTCCCTGCAGAGATCCCGCTCCGAGGGGATCGCCTCGCCCGGTTTCATGTCGGCGATGAAGTCGAGCAGGACATCGCGCACCCGGTCGCGCTTGAGCCCGGACCTCATGTTTAGCGTCACGCCCCCACCTTACCTAGACCTTACCTATTTGTTACCAGTCGTCCGAGAAAAGACAAGCCTTGACGACGGAACTGGTAAGAGCCACCCTATGCGGAGCAGGCCAATTACTTACCAATACATGACCTCTGGGAGTACCGATGGGGCATCGCCTCCGCGCCACCGCGGCAGTGCTGACACTCGCCGCCGGCCTCACCGCATGCGGCTCCGCCGAGCCGTCACCCTCCGCGGACTCGCCCGGCTCGGCCGGCACCGGGAAGGGCGCCACGAACCTGACCGTGTGGGTCATGCGGGACAGCTTCTCCGACGCCCTGCTCGACCGCTTCCGCACCGACTATCTGGCGGCCCACCCGGACGTCACCCTCGACATCCAGGTCCAGGAGTGGGACGGCATCGGGCAGAAGGTGACCAGCGCCCTGGCCAGCAATGACGCCCCGGACGTCATCGAGGTCGGAAACACCCAGGTCGCCGAGTACGCCGCCAGCGGCGGGGTGAAGGACCTCACCGACAAGGTCGCCGACCTGGGCGGCGGCGACTGGCTGCCCGGCCTGGCCGAACCGGGCAGGATCGACGGGCGCCAGTACGGCATCCCGTGGTACGCCGCCAACCGGGTGGTGATCTACAACAAGGACCTGTTCGCCAAGGCGTCCATCACCGCCCCGCCGAAGACGAGGCAGGAGTGGCTGGAGATCACGGCCAACCTCAACAAGGGCGGCGACCAGGGCATCTACCTGCCCGGCCAGAACTGGTACACCCTGGCGGGATTCATCTGGGACGAGGGCGGCGACCTCGCGGTCAACGAGGGCGGCACCTGGAAGGGCGGCCTCGGCACCCCCCAGGCGCTGGCCGGCATCGAGTTCTACCGGACCCTCCAGTCGCTGGGCAAGGGCCCCAAGGACTCCGACGAGGCCAAGCCGCCACAGGCCGACGTCTTCGCCAAGGGCGACGTCGCCCAGCTCATCTCCGCGCCCGGTGGCGCGGTGGCGATCGAGAAGGCCAATCCGGAACTGAAGGGCAAGCTCGGGTTCTTCCCGATCCCGGGCAAGACCGCCGACAGGCCGGGCGCGGTGTTCACCGGCGGCTCCGACCTGGTCATCCCCGAGGCCTCGAAGAACCACGAGGCGGCCTACCAGGTGGTCAAGGCACTGGCGGGCGAGAAGTTCCAGGTCGACATGGCCAAGGAGATGAGCTACGTGCCCAACCGCGTCTCCCTCGCGGGCGCGCTGAGCGGCAACGAGGCGACGGCCGCGATGGCGGCGGGCGCCGCAGGTGGACACGCCACCCCCAACTCCCCCAACTGGGCCGCGGTCGAGGCCAAGAACCTGATCAAGGAGTATCTGACCAGGGTGCTCACCGGGGGTGACGCCGCCACCGAGGCCGCCAAGGTGGACCAGGGCATCGCCGAGATCCTCAACACCAAGTCCTGACACCCGACCACCCGGCTTCCCCGCACCGTCCGCACAACCCGTGCCGGTCCGCGCAAGCCTCACACCCCCCGTACCGTCCGCTCCGAGGAGTGCCATGCCCGCTGCCTCCCAGGCCCCGCCCCGGCGGCGTGCCCGTGACCGGGACGCCACCGCACCCGCGCCGCCCGCGCCGCGACCCGGCGCGCGGCCGTCCCGGCTGAATGGCCTCTGGCCCTACCTGCTGATCGCGCCCACCCTGGCGGGCACCGCCTACCTGCTGCTCTACCCGCTGGTCCGCAGCGTCGTCATCTCCTTCCAGCACTTCAGGACCGGCGAGTTGATCCGCGGCGGGGCGGCGTTCGTCGGCCTGGAGAACTACACGCGGGTGCTCGGGGGGGCGGAGTTCTGGGCCGTGGTGCGCAGGACCCTGCTCTGGACCGCCGTCAACGTCGTCCTCATCATGGTCGTCTCCACCGCGGTGGCACTGATGATCGCCCGGCTGGGCCGCAGGATGCGGCTGGCCGTGATGGGCGGCCTGGTGCTCACCTGGGCGACCCCCGTCCTCGCCGCCACCACGATCTTCCAGTGGCTCTTCCAGTCACGGCTGGGGGTGGTCAACTGGCTGCTGGTCACCTTGGGATTCGAGTCCTTCAGGGACTACACCTGGTTCGCCCACGGCACCTCCACCTTCGCCATCCTGGTCGCCCTGGTCGTCTGGCAGTCCGTGCCGTTCGCCGCGCTCACCCTGTACGCGGGCCTGACCACCATCCCCGCCGAGCTGTACGAGGCCGCGCGGATCGACGGCGCGAGCGGGCGGCAGGTCTTCACCACCGTCACCTTCCCCATCCTGCGGCCGCTCTTCGGCCTGATCACCTCGCTGGAGGTGATCTGGGTGTTCAAGTGCTTCGCCCAGATCTGGGCGATCAGCAAGGGCGGCCCGGAAGAGGCCACCACCACCCTGCCCGTCTACGCGTTCCAGGTCGCGCAGTCACTGCACAGGTACGACCTCGGCTCGGCGATCTCCAGCCTGACCGTGCTGATCCTGATCGCCCTCCTGATCACCCATCTCCGGCGGATGCTCAAGCACGAGGGAGAGCACCTGTGACCGTCCCGCTGCGCCGCGTACCGCTGAACCTCGCGGCCCTGACCGTGCTGGCCGTCTCGGTCTTCCCCGTCTACTGGATGGTGCTGACCGCGTTCAAACCCACCAGGGACATCCAGTCGCAGACCCCGACCTTCTGGCCCGCCCACCCCACCCTGGAGCACTTCGCGACCGCGGTGAGCGCCGACGGTTTCTGGACGTTCTGGGGTAACAGTCTCACCGTCACCGCGAGCGCGGTGCTGCTGGCGCTGGTGGTCGCGCTGCTCGCCGCGTTCGCGGTGGCCCGGATGCGCTGGCGCGGGCGCAGGGCGTTCGTCCTGATGGTCTTCATCGCCCAGATGGCCCCCTGGGAGGCGCTGCTGGTGTCGATGTTCATCATCGCCCGCGACACCGGGATGCTCGACAGGCTGTCGATGCTCACCCTGATCTATTTCATGACGACGCTGCCGTTCACCATCGTGACCCTGCGCGGGTTCCTCGCCTCGATCCCTCCCGAACTGGAGGAGGCGGCGCTGATGGACGGGTGCGGCAGGATGGCCGCCTTCCGCCGGGTGGTCCTGCCGCTGCTCGCCCCCGGCCTGATGTCCACCTCCCTGTTCGGCTTCATCACCGCGTGGAACGAGTTCGCCTTCGCCAACGCGCTGATCATCAAGAACCAGGACGACCGGACGCTGCCCGTCTGGCTCTCCTCCTTCAGCAACGTCTTCGGCACCGACTGGGGCGCCACCATGGCCGCCTCGACCCTCTTCATGCTGCCGGTGCTGCTGATCTTCCTCGTCCTGCAGCGCAGGGTCACCTCAGGGATGATCGCCGGCGCCGTCAAGGGATAGGTCCCACCGTCCGTCCACAGGCGCGCCCTTCCGGGGCGCCGTGAAGGGAAGACCAACGTGATCATTCCGAGGCCACGGGAAGTGGTCGTCGACGGGGGCTCCGTCGCGTTCCGGCGGGACCTGCTGCGGCTCATGCCCGACGATCCGTCCCTCGACGAGGAGGGCTACCGCCTCGACGTCTCCCCCTCGGGCGTCGAGCTCACCGCCGGCGGCCCGGCCGGCCGCTTCTACGGCTCGCGGACCCTCGCCCAGCTGGGGCCCGAGGTGCCGTACGGGACGATCGAGGACCGGCCGAGGTTCGCCTGGCGCGGGGTGATGCTGGACGTCGCCCGGCACTTCATGCCCAAGGCGTTCGTCCTGCGCCTCGTCGACCTGCTCGCCGAGCACAAGCTCAACGTGCTGCACCTGCACCTGACCGACGACCAGGGATGGCGGCTGGAGATCGAGCGCCATCCCAGGCTCACCGAGGTCGGCGCCCGGCGCGGGGGGTTCTACACGCGACAGGACATCCGGGAGATCGTCGCCTACGCGGCGGAGCGCTTCGTCACGGTGGTGCCCGAGATCGAGATGCCCGGCCACGCCCAGGCCGCCATCGCCGCCTACCCCCACCTGGGCAACGCCCCGTCCCGCCGGCTGGAGGTCTGGTCGGAGTGGGGCATCAGCGAGCACGTCCTCAACCTGGAGGAGTCCACGGTCCGCTTCTGCCAGGACGTGCTCGACGAGGTCTGCGACCTCTTCCCCAGCACGTACGTGCACGTCGGCGGGGACGAGTGCCCCACCACCGAGTGGGAGCGCAGTCCGGCGGCGCGGCGGCGGCTGGCCGAGCTGGGGCTGGCCGGACCGCGGGACGCGTGTGCCTGGTTCATCGGCCGGATGGCCGCCCACCTGGAGAAACACTCGCGCAGGCTGGTCTGCTGGGACGAGCCCGACCGCGCGCCGACGCCCGGCACGACGGTCATGGTCTGGCGGGACGAGCAGGCCGACCGTGGTGACAACGAGATCATCCTGGCGCCGCACACCCGGACGTACTTCGACTACCGCCCCTCGGCCGCCCCCTTCGACGAGCAGCCGGCCGAGTCGGACTCACCGACGGTCCAGGAGCGGGTCCTCACCCTGGCCGACACCTACGCGTTCGCACCCGACCCGGCCGCGCGGGGCGTGCAGTGCCAGTTGTGGACCGAGTACATGCCCACACCCGAGCGGGTCGAGTTCATGGCCCTGCCCAGGATGTGCGCCTTCGCCGAGGTCGCCTGGGGGTCGCCCGGCGACTACCCCGACTTCCTCCGGCGGCTCGGCCCGCACCTCGCCCGGCTCAGCGCCCAGGGCGTCCGTGGTGGGCCGCTCATTCCCTAGCACAACCCAGGAAAGGAAAGCACGTGCGCAGAAAGCTGTTACTCGGCGGGCTCGTGTCCGCCATGCTGCTCGCCCTGGTGGGCGTCGCGGCGAACCCGGCCAGCGCCCAGCAGTCCCTCAGGCTCCAGTACAAGACGAGCGCCACCGGCGCGACCGCCGACCAGGTCGAGCCGTGGTTCAACCTGGTCAACAGCGGCACCTCGGCCGTGCCGCTGAGCGGTGTGAAGATCCGCTACTACTTCAAGACGGACTCCGGGGCGACGCAGTACCGTTTCGCGTGCTCGTGGGCCGTGGTCTCCTGCTCCACGGTCACCGGGGCCTTCGGCACGCTCTCGCCCGGAACGGCCACCGCCGACCGCTACCTGGAGGTGGGCTTCACCTCGGGGAACCTAGCGGCCGGGGCGCAGACCGGTGACCTGCAGCTGCGCTTCTACCGGTCCGACTGGCAGCGGATCACCCAGAGCGACGACTACTCCTTCGGCCCGGCCCGCACGACCTACGGCGACTGGACCAAGGTCACCGTCTACCAGAACGGCGCCCTGGTCTGGGGCACCTCTCCCGCGGGTGGCGACCCGTCCCCGTCGCCGACCCCGTCGGTCCCGCCCACCAACCCCGGGGGCAGCGGGGTGGTGTTCGACGACTTCTCGTACGGCAACGCCGACGACCCCAACCTCACCGCGCACAACTGGACGGTGCGCACCAACAGCGGCGGTCCCGGTGTGCCCGGCGCGACCTGGCCCAAGCAGAACGTGACCTTCCCCACGGTCTCCGGCACGAACAAGGCGCTGCAGCTCAAGGCGGTCACCGACGGCACCGGTGCGGGCACCCAGCAGTCGGAGGTGCTGCACCAGCGCAAGTTCCTCGAAGGCACCTACGCGGCCCGGGTGAAGTTCTCCGACGCCCCGGTCAGCGGCCCCGACGGTGACCACGTCGTGCAGACCTTCTTCACGATCACCCCCCTGGCCTTCGACATGGACCCCGACTACAGCGAGCAGGACTTCGAGTACCTGCCCAACGGCGGCTGGGGCGAGCCCGGCAACATCATGTACACCACGTCGTGGGAGACGTACCGCAACGAGCCCTGGGAGGCGGTGAACGTCCACACCGAGGTCAGGCAGAGCTACGCGGGCTGGCACGACCTGGTCCTCCAGGTCTCCGGCGGCCAGATCAGGTACTACATCGACGGCGCCCTCTTCGCCGAGCACGGCGGCATCTACTACCCGGAGACGGTGCAGTCGGTCAACTTCAACCTCTGGTTCATCAGCGGCGGCCTGGTCGGCAGCTCCACCCCGCGCGACTACGTCCAGCAGGTCGACTGGTTCTATCACTCCAAGAACGAGGTGGTCGCCCCCGCCGAGGTGCTGAACCGGGTCAACGGCTACCGCTCCGCCGCCACCTCCTGGGTCGACACCGTCCCCAACCCCTGAGATCCCTGTCCGCACGACCAGGACGCACGGCCCGCGCCCGCCTATGGCGCGGGCCGTGCCCCTTTCTCTTTCCCAGGCGCCGACGCTTCCATGGACCTTCGGGCCGGGCAACCGACCGCGCCCGGCGAGCGTCGAGGCGCGGCGTCCGTCCGCTCAGCCGCCCCTGGCGTAGCTCAGCGCCTGCTCCTTGTACTCCTCGTCGTCGGTGCTGGCGGCGAGCACCCGCTTCACCTTGCCCTTGAAGTCGACCACCAACGCCTCGTAGCCGGCGCTCTGCCTCCGCCAGGCCACGATGTGCCGGTCGTCGTACCAGCCGAGGACCCGATCGGTCGCGAACGGGATCCGGGCCTGCAGCTTCGCGTCGGCGGCGGTGGACCGGAGGCAGATCTCCGCGGTCTCCCCGCAGTACGTGATCATCAGCGTGCCGGACGGGCTGACATGGTCACCCTCGACCCAGACCGGATCGCCCACGTCGGAAAGGGTCTGCAGTACGGTACCCCGCAGGTCGTAGAAGCGGATGCGATTGGTGTCCTTGGTGACCGCCCAGCTGCCGACCGCCCGGCTGTCACTCCGCCAGAAGTAGCCCCAGGTCCCGATGTCCTTCTCCTTCACCCGGACGACCGAGGCCCTCTTCGTGGCGATGTCGATGATCGCGTACCCGTAGACGCGCGAAGCGGTTTCGCCCTTGCTCGGCCCGTACAGGGTGACCAGTCCCTTGGTGCCGTCCGGCGACCAACGCGGGTAGAGCGCGATGGTCCTCCCCTTGACGATCTTTACGTCGCTCTGCGCCCCGGTCTTGTGGTCGACGATCGAGACGACCTCGTAGTTGTCCGCGCTGTAGTACTGGTGCACGGCGAGGGCATGGGTGCCCGAGGGGTTCAGCGTGTAGTAGGCGCGCGCTTCGTCCTTGACGAACTCGTCGGTATCGGTCTTGCGGGTGTAGTCGTGGCGCACGTCTCCCTTCCACACGTAGTAGGAGGCGAGCTTGATCGGGTCCTTGTCGCTCTCGTGGATCGTGATGGAGCTGGCCGGCAGTTTGATCTTCCGGTCCGCGGGCGGGATCGAGGGGACGGCCTGGGTGGGAGTGGCGCTGGGAGTGGTGGCCGCCCGCGAGCCGGTGCCCGTTCCGGGGACGGTTCCGTTCTGGACCACCACTGTGATCGTCACCGCGACGAGCGTGAGCGCGAGCCCGGCGCCGGACGCGATCCAGACCCGGCGCATGCGCCTTTTCCGGCCGGGGGACGGCTGCGCCCCCGGCGTGGCCGGAAAGACCGCTCCCTGAGGCGTGCCCCCGTACGGCGGCGGGTACCCGCCCGGCCCGGTTTGGTGAGCCGCATACCTTCCTGGCCCGGTTTGGTGCGGCGGATAGCCGCCCGGATCGACCTGGTGCGGGTATCCGCCCGGCTCGGTTTGGTGCGGCGGATAACCACCCGGATCGACCTGGTGCGGGTATCCGCCCGGCCCGGTTTGATAAGCCGCATACCTTCCTGGCTCGGCCTGGTGCGGCGGATAACCACCCGGTCCGGCCTGGTGCGGGTATCCGCCCGGCCCGGTTTGATGAGCCGCATACCTTCCTGGCTCGGCCTGGTGCGGCGGATAACCGCCCGGCCCGGCCTGATGCGGGTATCCGCCCGGACTGGCCCAGTGCGGCGCGTACCCGCCCGGCCCGGCCTGGTGGGGTGGGTGGCCTTCGCCGCCTGTCCGATACGGCGTCCCGGTCTGTGGTCCGCCCGGGTAGGGGTGATGCTCGGGTTCGGTCCGCTGGGCCGCGGCGGCCACGCCCTCGGCGAGCATGCCCGGGGCCGAGGCGAAAGGCGACGCGCCCGGACCGCCCAGACCGTCCTGCGCGCCCGGACCGGCGTGGCCCAGCAGGCGCATCAGCGCCTCACCCGCCGTCGGACGCAGGCTCTCGTCCTTGGCCAGACACCGCCCCACCAGGTCACGCAGCGCCGGATCGGCGATCCCCGACAGATCCGGCTCGGCGTTGAGAATCCGGTTGAAGATCGCGGGCAGGCTGTCGGCACCGAACGGCGGCTGCCCGGTGGCCGCGAAGACCATCGTGCCCGCCCAGGCGAACATGTCGGCGGCCGGACCCGCGGCCTGCCCCGCGAGCTGCTCGGGAGTCATGTAGGCGGGTGTGCCGATCGCCGTCGAGGTCAGGGACGAGGTGCGATCCAGGGCCTTGGCGATGCCGAAGTCGATCACCCGGGGGCCGTCGCCGGCCAGCAGCACGTTGGCCGGCTTGAAGTCACGATGCACGATCTCGGCCTGATGGATCGCCACCAGCGCGGTCACCGTACCGATCGCCAGCCGGTGCAAGGACGCGCCCTCACGGGGACCCTCGGCACCGACGACATGTTCGAGCGTCGGCCCCTCGATGTACTCACTGACGATGTAAGGCCGCTGCTCCTCCATCCCGGTCTCGATCACCGCGGCGGTGCAGAACGTCGCCACCCGCCGGGCCGTGTCGACCTCACGCACGAAACGCTCCAGCGCCTCCCTGTCCTGGGCCAGATCACCACGCAGCAGCTTGACCGCGACCTGAGCCCCCGCGGGGGCGACGCCCAGATACACAGTCCCCTGACCGCCCTCGCCCAGGCGCGCGGTGAGCCGGTACTCCCGCACCTTCTCGGGGTCCCCGGGCCGCAGAGGCACAAGGTCCGGCATGACGACATCCTCCTTCACGTCATGAGCACCCACGTGAGACCTCGTACGGGCTCAGCGCCAAAAGTTCAGGATCACAGTGCCCACTTGTGCCTCACTTGGAAGCCGGCGGAAACACCTGGCCACGAGGGGGCTGTCGACCGGCAGGGCACAGACCGTACGGCTACCGGACCACCTCCATCCTGGGCGGACAGCGTCCCCAACCCCTGAGATCCCTGGCCTCTCCCTCCCATATGGCCCCCGCCTTCCCCGGCGCGGGCCGTGCCTGCCTCCCCCCTCCAAGCCACCCCCCTGAATCGGTAACCGAGATTCATATTTGTTACGGTTCTGTCGTGCGATTGACGAAGTTCACGGATCTGGCACTCCGGGTGACCATGCGGCTGGCGGTCGCCGAACCCGGCACGGTCCTCACCACCAGACAGGTGGCCGACGCCATGGCCATCCCCTACACGCACACGGCCAAGGCCATCGCACGCCTGCAGCATCTGGGGGTGGTGGACGCCCGCCGGGGGCGCGGCGGCGGGCTGGAGATGACCGGCTTCGGCCGTAAGGCCTCGCTGGGATGGCTGGTCCGCGAACTGGAGGGCGAGGAGGAGGTGGTCGCCTGCGAGGGTGACACCCCGTGCCCGCTGCGGGCGGCCTGCCGCCTGCGCGGCGCGCTGCGCGACGCCCAGCGGGCCTTCTACGCGACGCTCGACCCGCTCACCGTGGACGATCTGGTCACCTCGCCGACCGGCCCGGTGCTGATCAATCTTTCCTGAGACCCGCCCTCTCTTTCGTCACGCATTTTAATATGAAGATCATTTACCAATTAAAGGAGAAGAGATGCTTTCCGTTGAATCGGCAACGACGGTCCGGACCACGCTGCCCGCCGTCCAGCGGGCCCTGGAGGAGATCACCGGGCGGTTCTACGCGACGATGTTCGCCGACAACCCGGACCTGCTGAGGAACCTCTTCAACCGCGGCAACCAGGCCAGCGGGGCGCAGCGCCAGGCACTGGCCGGGTCGATCGCCGCCTTCGCCACCCTCCTGCTCGACCGGCCGGACGAGCGGCCCGACGCGCTGCTCTCCCGCATCGCGCACAAGCACGCCTCACTCGGGGTCACCCCCGACCAGTACCAGATCGTGCACAAGTACCTCCTCGCCGCCATCGCCGACGTGCTCGGCGACGCCGTCACCCCCGAGGTCGCGGCGGCCTGGGACGAGGTCTACTGGCTGATGGCCAACGCGCTGATCGCGCTGGAGGCGCGACTGCTGCGCGAGCCCGGCGACCCCTGGCTGCGCGCCACGGTCCTGGAGCGGCGACGCCAGACACCGGACACCGTCTCCTTCACCCTCGCCCCGTCGATCCCGCTCGCCTTCGCCCCCGGGCAGTACATCAGCGTCGGGGTCACCCTGCCCGACGGGGCACGGCAGATCCGGCAGTACAGCCTGTCGTGCGCCCCCGAGCGCGGTGACTGGCGGATCACCGTCAGGTGGGCCCGCGGGTCAGGACCCGACGGCGAGGTCTCCGGGTGGCTGCACGCCAACGTCCAGGCCGGGGACGAGCTCACCATCTCGGCGCCGTACGGCGACCTGACCCTGGCCCCGGGGGACGCCCCGCTGCTGCTCGCCTCCGCCGGGATCGGGATCACCCCCATGCTGTCGATGCTCGACCACCTCGCGGCCACCGGCTCCACCCGCCAGGTGATCGTCGTTCACGCCGACCGGAGCCCCGCCGACCACGCCCACCGCGAGGAACTCGTCCGGCTGGTCGCCGAACTGCCCGGCGCGACCCTGCACCGCTGGTACGAGGAGGCGGGCGCGTGCTCCTGCGACCCCGCGCCCCGTATCGGGTACGCCGATCTCGGCGCGATCGACCTGCCCGACGGCCTCGTCGCCTACCTGTGCGGCCCGCTGCCGTTCATGCGCGGCGTGCGCGCGGACCTGCTCCGCCGCGGGGTGCCCGCCCGCGACGTCCACTACGAGGTCTTCGGCCCCGACCTCTGGCTCGGTCAGGACTGAGCACGCTCCCGGCCGACGGGGACGCTCGGCGCCGGCGGTCGACACGGCACGCCGGCGCGGCGGCCACCGGGACACCGCGGATCGAATTCGCGGCCTTTTCCGCCGCCGCCTTTCCAGGCGCCGTCGTCTCATATATCGGCAACAGAATCGGGGCTCGAAGTTGGCATCGACTTAAGAATGTCTTGGCATCCTCCGGCCAAGCCCGGAGGGGAGGGAACCGGTGTTAACGGCCCCGCCGCGGCACAGGCCATATTCGACGTCGAGGGATTGACACAAAGGCAGCGCAGGGTGAGATGATGCGTCTCGCTGCTCCGGCCGGAACAGCGAATATTCCCTCCGGCAGCCCTGACGAAAAAACTCCCCACACGATTCGAAGCCGACCTGCCGAAACACCGTCCGCCCTTTCCGGTTAATCGGCACGGCTTCATATCGAGCGTTCGTCGCAAAAAATCCCGTACCGCACGACCGTAGAGAAAAGGCCCGGCAGGATGAACACACCCCCTGTTTTCACACCGGACTTCTTCCAGAATCCTTATCCCACCTACAGATGGCTCAGAGAGAACCATCCCGTTTTCCGGACGACCATTCCGTTCACCGATGTCGGCGTGTGGCTGGTCAGCAGGTACGAGGATGTCAGGGAGGGTTTCGCGGACGCCCGCCTCAGCAGCGACTATCGAAACGCGTCCCCCGCTTTCACCGAAGCCTCGCTGGCCTTCGGCTCAGGGACGATCGCGGAACGCTCCATGGTCAATCTGGACCCGCCGGACCACACGAGGCTGCGGAAGCCGGCGACCGCGGCCTTCAGCGGCCGGAGAGTCGCCCAGTGGGAAGCGGCCATCGAGAAGATGACGGATGCCCTCCTGGGCGCCGTGCCGACGGGCGAGCCCGTGGACGTCATGAGCCACCTCGCCACCCCGCTCTCGGTCGGGCTGATCTGCGACGTCGTGGGCGCCCCGCCCGGCGACCGCGCGAGGCTGCGGGAATGGGGAGACCTGATGTTCACGGCCGACCCGGCCGAGCGTCACCTGGCGCACGGCGCCATCGAGTCCATGCTCGCGTATACCGGCGACCTCATTCTTCGGAAGAAAGACGATCTGGGCGCCGACCTGCTGTCCGATCTGATACGAGCAAGCCAGACCCCCGGGGCGCTCGACGAGGACGAGCTTCTCACCACGGTGTTCGGGATCATCGTGGCCGGATACGAAACGTCCATACGCCTGGTCGGAAGCACCTTCCTGGCCCTGCTGGACCACCCGGAACAGCGTTCACTGCTACGTCGGGATCCCACGCTCATCGATTCCGCGATCGAGGAGGTGCTCAGGTACGACGGCCCCACCGCATCGCCCATGTGGCGTTTTCCCACCACAGACGTGGAGATCGCGGGAGTCACGATACCGGCGCACGAGCCGATCCTGCTGCTGGTCGGATCGGCGCACCGGGACTCCGCCCACTATCCGGCTCCCGACAGTTTCGACATATCGCGGGAAGACAAGCGCCACCTGGCGTTCGGGCATGGAATTCATCGCTGCGTGGGGGCACAGCTGGCACGCCTGGAAGCGAAGATCGTCATCGGCAGGACGCTGGGCCGGTTTTCGAGGATGTCGCTGGCCGTTCCCCGGGGCGATGTCGTGTTCGCGCCGTCTTTGATCATGCGTGGCCCGGCACACCTGCCGTTGGTCTTTGAGAACTGATCACCCGCGCGAGAAGGCGGATGTGCGCGACCTGGCCCCGGACCCTCGCCTGGAGAAGGTGGAGGTGCTCACCTGTTTCATGATGGGCCACGACTTCTGGCCGCGAGAGCGGTGCGTGGCCTCGCTGCGCCGGCTGCGCGA
>NZ_JBEOZN010000034.1:0-75314 GCF_040298085.1 Streptosporangium sp. NPDC001681
CTTCTGCTCTATCTCTTCTGGCCGCCTAGCCGACCCCGGCCCCCGCCCCGCCCCCCCGAGACTCCCCCGGCCCGGGGCGCGGCGGGCCGTACGGGGTGCCCGGTGCGGGCGGCTCCTACTTGAGCCAGCTCATCATCGGACGGAGCTTGGCACCGGTCTTCTCGATCGGGTGCTCGGCGAGCTCCTCGCGGTAGGCGGTGAACTTCTTCTGGCCGCTGTCGAACTCCTCCACCAGTTCCCTGGCGAACTCGCCGGACTGGATCTCGGCGAGGATGCGCTGCATCTCCTTCTTGGTCTCCTGCGTCACCACGCGCGGGCCGCGGGAGTAGCCGCCGTACTCGGCGGTGTCGGAGACCGACCAGTACATCTTGTGGATGCCGCCCTCGTACATCAGGTCGACGATCAGCTTCATCTCGTGCAGGCACTCGAAGTAGGCGACCTCGGGCTGGTAGCCCGCCTCGATCAGGGTCTCGAAACCGGCCTTGATCAGCTCGGACACGCCGCCGCAGAGCACGGCCTGCTCACCGAACAGGTCGGTCTCGGTCTCCTCCTTGAAGGTCGTCTTCAGCGCGCCGGCGCGGGTGCCGCCGATGCCCTTGGCGTACGACAGGGCGAGGTCCAGGGCGTTCCCGCTGGCGTCCTTCTCCACCGCGACGAGACACGGCACACCGCGGCCCGCGGTGTACTGGCGGCGCACGAGGTGACCGGGGCCCTTGGGGGCGACCATGGCCACGTCCACACCCTCCGGCGCCTCGATGAGGCCGTAGCGGATGTTCAGGCCGTGCCCGAAGAAGAGCGCGTCGCCCTCGACCAGGTTCGGGGCCACGTGGTCGGCGTACAGGTGGCGCTGGATGTGGTCCGGCGCGAGGATCATGGTCAGGTCGGCCTCTTCGACGGCCTCCGAGGGCGTGAGCACCCGCAGGCCGTCGGCTTCGGCCTTCTCCCGGCTCTTGGAGCCCTCGGGCAGACCGACCCGGACGTCCACGCCGGAGTCGCGCAGCGAGAGCGCGTGGGCGTGGCCCTGGCTGCCGTATCCCAGAACGGCGACGTGCCGGCCCTGGATGATCGACAGGTCGGCCTGGTCGTCGTAGAAGATCTCAGTCACTTGCTTAACCTTTCGGGTTTCTCGGGTGCGTTACGCGGTCCGGTCCAGGGCCCGGAGAGAGCGGTCGGTGATGGAACGGGCGCCGCGGCCGATGGCCACCATGCCCGACTGGACGAGCTCCTTGATGCCGAACGGCTCAAGGACCTTGATGAAGGCCTGCAGCTTGTCCGGCGTGCCGGTGACCTCGATGGTCACCGCGTCCGAGGAGACGTCGACGCAGCGCGCCCGGAACAGGTTGACCAGCTCCAGCACGCTGGAGCGGTTGTCCGCGTCGGCCCGCACCTTGATCAGTGTGAGCTCGCGCTGCACCGACTGCGCCGGGTCGAGCTCCACGATCTTCAGCACGTTGACGAGCTTGTTCAGCTGCTTGGTGACCTGCTCCAGCGGCAGGTCGGCGACGCTGACCACGATGGTCATCCGGGAGATGTCCGCGTGCTCGGTCGGCCCGACCGCCAGCGAGTCGATGTTGAATCCCCTGCGGCTGAACAGCGACGCGACGCGCGCGAGCACGCCGGGCTTGTTCTCCACCAGCACGGAGAGCGTGTGCCTGCTCATGCCTAGTCCTCGCTGTCCCAGACCGGCGCCATGTCGCGCGCGAACTTGATGTCATCGTTGCTGGTCCCGGCCGCGACCATCGGCCACACCATGGCGTCCTGGTGCACCACGAAGTCGACGACCACCGGCACGTCGTTGATCTCCATGGCCTTCTTGATCGTCGCGTCCACGTCCTCGGGGCGCTCGCACCGCAGGCCCACGCAACCGTAGGCCTCGGCGAGCTTGACGAAGTCGGGGATGCGGCGGACCGTCTGCAGGTCGGTGTTGGAGTAACGCTCGTTGTAGAACAACGTCTGCCACTGCCGGACCATGCCCAGGTTACCGTTGTTGATGATCGCGACCTTGATCGGCACGCCCTCGATCGTGCAGGTGGCGAGCTCCTGATTGGTCATCTGGAAGCAGCCGTCACCGTCGATGGCCCAGACCGTGGTGTCGGGCCGGCCCATCTTGGCGCCCATCGCCGCCGGCAGCGAGAAGCCCATCGTGCCCGCGCCGCCGGAGTTGATGAACGTACCGGGGTTCTCGTAACCGATGAACTGCGCGGCCCACATCTGGTGCTGGCCGACCCCCGCGGTGTAGATCGCGTCCGGGCCGACGATCGCTCCCAGCCGCTCCATCACGTACTGCGGGGCGAGGGAGCCGTCCTCGAACTCGGTGTAACCCAGCGGGTAGGTCGCCTTGTAGGTGTTGAGCGCCGTCCACCACTCGGCGTAGTCGCCCTTGCGTCCCTCACCGCGCACCGCGGCGATCAGGTCGGAGATGACCTCCTTGCAGTCGCCCACGATCGGGACGTCCGCGTGCCGGTTCTTGGAGATCTCCGCCGGGTCGATGTCCGCATGGACGATCTTCGCGTACGGCGCGAAGGTCGACAGGTCGCCGGTGACACGGTCGTCGAAGCGGACACCGAGTCCGATGATCAGGTCGGCCTTCTGCAGCGCGCCGACCGCCGACACCGAGCCGTGCATGCCGGGCATGCCCATGTGCTGCGGATGGCTGTCGGGGAAGGTGCCCCGCGCCATCAGGGTGGTGACCACCGGGATGCCGGTCAGCTCGGCGAACTCCAGCAGCTGCGCCGACGCGCCGGCCCGGTGCACGCCACCGCCCACGTAGAGCACCGGCCTGCCGGCTTCGACGATGAGCTTGGCCGCCTCGCGGATCTGCTTGGAGTGCGGCCGGGTCACCGGCCGGTAGCCGGGCAGCTGCATGACGACCGGCCACTCGAAGGTCATCTTCGCCTGGAGCGCGTCCTTGGCGATGTCGACCAGCACCGGCCCCGGACGCCCGGTCGAGGCGATGTGGAATGCCTCCACGATCGTCCTGGGGATGTCGTTCGGGTCGGTGACCAGGAAGTTGTGCTTCGTGATCGGCATGGTGATGCCGGAGATGTCGGCTTCCTGGAAGGCGTCGGTACCGATGGCGGCGCTGGCCACCTGACCGGTGATCGCGACCATCGGGACCGAGTCCATGTAGGCGTCGGCGATCGGGGTGACCAGATTGGTCGCGCCGGGACCACTGGTGGCCATGCAGACTCCGACCTTGCCGGTGGCCTGCGCGTACCCCTGGGCCGCATGCCCCGCACCCTGCTCGTGCCGTACAAGCACGTGCCGGACCTTGGTCGAGTCGTAGAGCGGATCATAGGCGGGGAGAATCGCGCCGCCCGGGATCCCGAACACAGTGTCGACTCCGACGTGCTCCAGCGCCCTAACGAGGGCCTGGGCTCCTGTCATCTGTTCGGTCATCGGCTCGTTCCTTGTGGCTGAACATGCTTAATGGCATAAAAAATGCCCCATTCCGCTTGGTCGGCGGAGCTGGGGCGGCGCGCAGGTCGGAGTACTTCGCTCAGCGACCTGCGCGCCGGTGAAGTACTACGAGGATCCCACGGTCAATCTGCATGCCTCCACCTTGGCCGACGGAGTGGCCCCACGTCAAATTCATGGGACAGATATCTCAGAGTCCGAGATGTGAGGTCAGGCGTGAGTCCCCAGGCTGGAGAGGCTGGTACGCATCAGCGAGTCGACGCCGCGCGCGGCCATCGGGCGCGCCACCAGGAATCCCTGGCCTCGGGTGCAGCCCATCTCACGCAGCAACTCCAGCTGCTCGGGCCGCTCGATGCCCTCGGCGACCACGATCAGCCCCAGGTCGTGACCGAGCCGCACGATCGTACGGGTCAGCAGGGTCAGCGTCTCGTCGCAACCGAGCCCGGACACGAAGGAGGGGTCGATCTTGATCATGTCGACCGGGAGCTGCCGCAGCAGCGCCAGCGAGGCGTAACCGGTGCCGAAGTCGTCGATGGCCAGCCGGACCCCGAGGGTACGCAGCTCGGAGAGCCGGGTGATGGTCTGCTCGGCATCCTCGACCAGCATCTCCTCGATGACCTCCAGGGTCAGCGCGCTGGGCGGCAGCCCGCTCTCGACCAGGGCGGACTCGACGGTCTCCACGAAACGCGGCGCCATGATCTGCCGGGCGGACAGGTTGAGCGAGAGGCCGATCTCCCAGGCGGAGGCGCGCCAGGTGGCCACCTCCCGGCATGCCTCGCGCAGGATCCACTCGCTCAGCGGCACGATCAGGCCGGTGTCCTCCGCCGGGCCGAGAAACTGCTCGGGCGGTACGAACTCGCCCCCCCGGCACCAGCGCACCAGCGCCTCGACGGCGGTGACGCGCGAGGTGGCCAGGTCGACCACCGGCTGGTACTCGATCACGAACTGGTCTTCCAGCAGCGCCCGCTGCAGGTCGGCGGCGAGCTCCAGGCGCCGTACCACGTCGGCGTGCATGTGCGCGGCGAACACCTCGACCCTGCGCCCGCCCAGTTCCTTGGCCCTGGCCATCGCCACGTCGGCGTTGCGGATCAGATCGGCGGAGGAGACGTCGTCGGCCGCGAAGGCCACCCCGACGCTCGCGGTCAGCGCGATGTCACGGTCGGCCACCCGGAACGGCTCGGAGGAGACCGTACGGACCAGTCGCTCGGCCAGGTCCACCGCCGTCTGGGCGTCGACCGCCTCAAGCAGCACCGCGAACTCGTCTCCGCCCCAGCGCGCCAGGGTGTCGTCGGTCCGTACCGCGGCGCGCAGCCTGCGGGCCGCCTGGCCGAGCAGGTAGTCGCCGCTGGCGTGGCCGACCGAGTCGTTCACCGCGGTGAAGCCGTCCAGGTCCAGGAAGACCACGGCGACGCTGTTCGCGCCGGGACGGCCGAGCACCTCGCGGGTGCGCTCCTCGAAGTAGGCCCGGTTGGGCAGGCCCGTGACGCCGTCGTGGAAGGTCAGGTGGGCGACCTGGCTGCGCAGGGCCTCCTGGTCGCTGATGTCACGGGTGGTGACGAGCAGCAGGCCCTCGCCGCGCACGTGCCGGGTGGCGACCGACTCGGCGGGGCGCCAGGTACCGTCGGAGGCTCGGACCCGGCAGGCGACCATGCATGCGCCAGGCCCCTCCTCGGTCTCCTCCTCCAGGCTCATCGCGCTCAGCGCCCCCTGGATTCCCGGCACGTCCTCGGGGTGGATGTAGTCGAAGATCTTCCCGCCGACCAGCTCCTCGGGGCGGTACCCGTACGTGATCTCGACACCCTCGCCGATCTGCCGCACCACACCGTCGTAGTCGCAGAGCAGGACCACGTCGCCGGCGCTCTCGGCCAGGTCGTGCAGCTGCCGCTCACCGAGATGGAGCAGGCTCCGCAGCCGCCCGGTCTCCAGCAGCATCACGAACATACGTACCAGCAGGACCGCGACGATCGACGCGCACACCGAGGCCAGAACCACCGGCGGCCCCTGTACCCCGCCCCCGATCACCTTCAGGAGCACGACGACGGCGGCCACCGCGACGAGGAACAGCGGCACCGCCGCGATCAGCGAGGACGTGCTCTCGCGGAGGAACGGCTCGTCGTCCTCGAGATCCGGCGACCGCGCCGCGCGCCCGCTCCACGGGACCACGGCGAGCACCAGGAACGCGGCGGGGGCCAGCCACACCCAGGTGAGCGACGGCGTGTCGCCGCTCACCCGGGCCAGCGCGGTGGTCGTCTCGGAGGTCGCGACGGCGGCCAGCACGGCCAGCGCCGCCAGGCCGACCGGCCAGGCCGACCGCCTGATCGGCACCACGGCGGGGCCCACGACGCAGGCGAGGATCAGGCAGAACAGGGGTGAGGCGAAGGTGACCGCGGCATTGCCCGCGTCGCCGGCGTCGCGGTAGACCGGCCCCACCAGCGTCACCCAGATGATCACCAGGATGGAGGCGGCGCACACGTAGGAGTCGGCGAGATCGCGCAGCAGGGCATGCCCTCGGGCGGGCCTGGCCGCCGACAGCGCGGTACCGACGGCGATCATGGCCGTACCGGCCAGGAGCACCAGGTCGGCGAAGGTCACCACGAACGGCGCGCCGTCCGCGATCGGCCGCACCCCCACCCCGACCAGCCAGGTGACCGAGCCACCCGCCAGCCAGCGCCAGGCCAGCGCCCTGCGCCGGCCGATCACCCTGGAGGCCGCGGCGAACAGTGAACCCGCGGCGGCCGCCGCGGTGACGACACCTGCCACCGCCTCGACGACCACGGCGGGAGCGCCGCTGACAAGAGCGGCAACGAGCCCCACCACGCCGACGGCGGCGGCGGTCAGCGGTACCCGGGGGTCACGCCAGCGGATCAATGTCGTCTGCCTATCGGTGTCGTTTCAGTGTGTTCTGCTCCCGCAGCATCTCCTGCTCGCTGCGCTCATGTCACCGGCGCGAGCGCGTCGTCCTTCGTCCTCGGCGCTCGTACCGACACACGGCCAGTGTGGGCCGTCCGGCCCGCGCGAGGGGTGACAACGCCGTAGTCGTCACCGATCTGATAACCGCGCGGGCGATGGACATCGTTTCCGCCGACGCTACGCACCGCAGGTCACGAGGTAGCCACGGTCCGGATTCCTTTGCCGGTCAGTAGGAACCCGTGATCACATTTTTGAGCGGCTCCCCCGCGAGGTAACGCAGCAGCTGGGAGCGGAGCAGCTTCAGCGTGCGCCGTACGGACGCCGGGCTGCTGCCCGCGACGTGCGGGGTGATGAAGACCCCCGGCGCGCTCCACAGCGGGTGTCCCTCGGGCAGCGGTTCGGGGTCGGTGACGTCGAGCGCGGCCAGGATCCGGCCGCTGCCCAGCTCGGCGACGAGCGCGTCGGTGTCCACCACCGGGCCCCTGGCCGCGTTCACCAGGACGCCGCCGTCCTTCATCGCCGCCAGGAATCCGGCGTCCACCATGCCCGCGGTCTCAGGGGTGGACGGTACGAGCAGCACCACCACATCCGCCGCGGGCAGCAGGGCGGGCAGCTCGTCCATGCCGTGCACGCCGGGCCTGGCGGTCCTGGCCACCCGGACGACGTCCACCTCGAAACCGTCGAGCCGTCGCTCCAGCGCCTCACCGATCGAGCCGTAGCCGACGATCAGGACCGTGGAGTCGGCCAGCACCCCGGTGTGGTGGTAGGTCCACTCACCCCTCCGCTGCGCGTGGACGAACCCGGGGAACTCCCGGAGCACGGCGATCATGGCTCCCACCGCCCACTCGGCGGTACCCGCGTCGTGCACGCCCCGGGCGTTGCACAGCGTCACCCCCTCCGCCAGGTGCGGCCGGTAGGCGTCGACACCCGCCGTGACGGTCTGCAGCAACCGCAGGCCGGTCATCCGGGCGAGCAGATCGGGGAGATCCGCCACCGGCGTCAGCGGTGGGATCCAGACCTCGACCTGCTCCGCCCCCTCCGGCACCGGCTCCGTGCCGTCATAGACGACGCACTCCACTTCGGGCAGATCACACAGAACGTCGGCGGCGGCTTTCGAGGGGACCCAGATCTTCATCCCCGCATTATCCAACCGCGACGCCCGCGAGCCACTACTCGTCCGCGCTTCCCTCACTCACGCACTTCAGGTCGAGTTCGGGGCGGTAGACCGTGGTCTCCTTGACGCGCTTGATCTCCTTGCCGTTCTGCTTGAAGACGCGCCAGACGTCGATCGTGAACCCCTGCTGGCCGACCATCGGGATGCAGTTGGGGCCGCTGTCGGTCGCGCTCTTGAACGGGGTGATGTTGTAGCGCTCGGACGAGATCGACTCGATCTCGTACCGCTTGGTGCTCCAGAAGGCGACGGTGACCCCGTTGTTGTCGAAGGAGGTCTTCACCAGCACCCCGTACGGCGAGTCGTTCTTCCAGCGGAAGTCGGGCTCGGGCCAGGAGACCGTGGACTCCCGTCCGGCGGGGTAGCGGGAGATGTAGAACTCGTGTGCCATGTGCTGGACGTCCTCAAGGCCGCCGAAGAACACCGCGTTGTACATCGTGGTTACGAACTGGGAGATTCCACCGCCGACCGAGTCGACCAGCCTGCCGCCCTGGATCATGGGAGCGGGGACGAAGCCGCGGGCGGTGTCGCGCTGGCCGATGACGCCGTTGAGCGAGAAGGTCTCGCCCGGCTTGACCAGGTAACCGTCCAGCAGCTTGGCGAGCGCCCTGATGTTGGTCACCCGTGGCGGGCAGCACTCGTAGGGCGTGGTGAACTGGCTGATCCGCTCCTTGATGCCGAGCTTGCGCGCCTCGGCGTCGGACATCCGCGGCCGGACCGTGGTCATGGCCACCGGGATCGTCCGCTCTCCGTTGCGGGAGACCATCTCGGCCACGTCGGCCGCGAGCCGCTCGTCGTCGACGCCCTTCCCCTTGCGGCCGGGCACCAGTTTCGGCTTGCCCGCGATGATCTGGAAGGTGGGGTCGCGCGGGGCCAGGGCCGGATCGACGAGCTTGTCCTCCACGGAGGCCACCGCGCTTCTGGCGTCGAACACCGGGCGCATGCCGCCGGAGCCGTCCGGCTCGAAGGACAGGTGCGCGGCGAGGGTCTCCACCGGCAACTGGACCTGCTTGCCGGAGAAAGTCAGGGTGACCGGCCCGGACAGGGCCTTGACCGCGTCGTTCGCGGCCTTCTTGACCGTTTCCGCGCCGACCTTGGGCTTGATCACCGAGACCGGGAGCCTGACCTCCTTCGCCGGACCGAGGAAGGCGTCCGTGATCGCGGCGACCGCGGCCTCCCTCTCCAGTTCCCTGCCGTCGCGGGGCGTCACGACGACGGGTTTGACGCCCTCGAAGGTGACCGAGCCCTCGCGGACCTTGAGGTCGATCTTCTTGGCCAGGCTCGCGACCGCGGTCTTCATGGCCTCGGCGTCGGTGGAGACCTTGGGCTCCAGCTCGGTGGTGCCGGTGAAGGCCCGCCATACCTCGGCGGGAGTGGGGAAGTCGCTGGGCGCCTGGTCGATGGTGGCGACCACGTTGAACTCCAGACCCGCCTTGCCCGGGTCGAATTCGTGGCGCTTGCCCGCGGCCAGGAGGGTCATCTCCTTCGACGCCTCACCCGCCAGACGGTCTCTGAGCTTGTCGGCCGCCTCGGTCGCGGTCAGGCCGCCGATCTCGACACCCCGCACCACGGTGCCCGGCAGCATCTTGCCGGACATGACGACCGCGGGCACCGCGTAGGCGAGAGCGGCGACGAACAGCACGGCGAGGATGATCAGGACGATCCTGCGGCCCTTGCGCCGGCTCGGGGAGGGCTCCTCGTAACGGAGGCCGCTGGACTGTGGGAACCCCCCGTCGCCGCCGGGGACGAGCGAGGGCTCGTCTCGCCGGAACGAGGGCTCGGGCGGGGCCGCCATCTGCCAGGGCTGCGGAGGCTGTGCCGCGGGCGGAAGCGCCGTCGCCCCGCGGGCCGGTGCGGCGGGACCGCCAAAGCCGGTGGGGCCGAAGATGTCGGGGGAGACTCCCGGGGGGAGGCGCGAGCCGTCCTTGGACTGGCCGCCCGGTGCTCCCGGAGGAAGGCGTGGATCACGGGCGCCGGGCGGGACGGGACGTGAGGGAAGCGGTATCGCCTCAAAGGGGTCCGTCGGCGGGTCCACAGACGCTCCGGCGTTCCGCACGGCCTCCGTCTCCTCCTGCTTCGCAGCTTCCACCTCCCGCAACCCTAAACCACACTGGTCAACCAACACCCGAAAATAAATAACAAATCAACCAGTCCAGCGGTAGCGATGCTCAGGCCGACCAGCGGTGCCGTACTTCGGACGGAGCTCCGCCTGGCCCGCCGCGCACAGGTGCTCAAGGTACCGGCGGGCGCTGACTCTGGAGAGACCGGTGATCGCCGCCGCCTCGGCCGCCGACATGTCGGTGTCGCTCTTCCTGAGCGCGGTGGCCACCAGGGTGCACGTGGTGGCCGACAACCCCTTGGGCAGCGGCAGTGGGACCCCCTTGACCGTGCCGAAGAGCTGGTCGACCTCGTCCTGACGCGCCTCGTCCCCGAGGGTGGCGAGCCTCCGGCGCATCTCGGCGTACTGTTCGAGGCGGTCGGTGAGGGCGCGGGCGGTGAAAGGTTTGATCAGGTAGTTGACCGCGCCGCCGCGCATGGCCGCCCGGACCGTGGCCACGTCACGCGCGGCGGTGATCATCAGGATGTCCACCGGGTGCGAGGCTCCCCTGAGTGTCATGAGTACGTCGAGTCCCGACATGTCCGGCAGATAGATGTCGAGCAGCACCAGGTCGGGCCCGTGCGTCGTGACCGACTCGATGGCGGCACTTCCGGTGTGCACGACGTCGGCGACCGTGAAGCCGGGCACCCTGGCGACGTAGCCGCCGTGGATCCTGGCCACCATGAAGTCGTCGTCCACCACCAGTACGCGGATCTCCCCCGCGTGCCCGTCCCCGGTCATCTCCGCGTCTGCCGTTCCGTGAGCTCCCCAGGGCCGGCGGGCTCCCTCTCGGAAGACGGCGCGGGCTCACCCGTGGGGAGGAGCGCGGTGAAGACGGCGCCGCCCGCGTTGTGCACCCGTACCCAGCCACCCCGGCGCGAGCACGTCTGGCGGGTCAGTGCCAGCCCCAGGCCCCGTGGCCCGGCGTGGGCCACCTTGGTGGTGAAGCCCTCCAGGAACACCTCGTGGACCAGGCCCGGGGTGATCCCCGGACCGGAGTCGCCGACCCGGATGTGCAGCCCGTCCGCCTCGGTACGGACCGAGACCTCCACCGTTCCCCCACTCTCCTGCAACGCGTCGAGGGCGTTGGCGACCAGGTTGCCGACGACCAGGACCGCGTCGTGCGGATCACCGAGCATGCCCTCCTCCACCCGGGAGTCGTCGGACAGCACCAGGGTGGCGCCCCGCTCGGCCGCCTCTGCCGACTTCGCCAGCAGCAGCGCGGCCAGCGTCGGGTCGGCGACCTTCTCCCGGACGCCCGAGGCGTGCCTGCTGTACGCCTCGGTGGTCTGGGTGATGTAACTGACGGCCGTCTCGTACTCGCCGAGTTCCAGCAGACCGACCACGGTGTGCATCCGGTTGGCGAACTCGTGGGCCTGCGCGCGCAGCGCGCCGGTCGTGGTGCTGGCCTGGTCGAGCTCGCGTGCCAGCCGCACCAGCTCGGTCCGATCCCGCAGGGTGACCACCCAGCCGCTCTGCCGCTCCCGTACCGCCACCGGGGTCCGGTTGAGCACCAGCACCCGGTCACGGTGGAGCACCACCCGGTCGTCACCGGGGTCCACACCGTCCAGCACGTCCCGCATCCGGCCGGAGAGCGGCATCTCCCCCAGGCTCCGGCCGACGTCGTGCTGGGAGAGTCCGAGCAGGTCGCGTGCCGCGTCGTTGACCAGCGTCACCCGGCCCGCCAGATCAAGGGCGAGCACCCCCTCCTTGACGCCGTGCAGCACGCCCTCGCGCTGTTCGAGCAGAGCCGCGATCTCCGCCGGTTCCAGGCCGAACGTCTGACGGCGAACCCTCCGGACGATCAGCGCGGCGGCTGCCGACCCGGCGGCCAGGACCGCGAGCACGGTCCAGAACAGCGGCGGGAGCGCCGCGCCGAGCTGGTCGTCGACGGTCTCCTCCAGGATCCCGACCGAGGCCAGGCCGATGACCTTCCCCGAGGAGTCGAAGATCGGCGCCTTGCCGCGCACCGAGCGGCCGAGCGTTCCCGTCTGGATGCCGGTCCAGGGGTGCCCGTCCGTCATCACCTGCGAGCCGTCGGTGGACAGCCGCTTGCCGATCAGGGCCGTGTTGGGGTGGGCGTAGCGGATCTGGTTCCGGTTGGCGATCACCACGTAGTCGGCGCCGGTGGCCGCCTGCACCCCGGCCGCGATCGGCTGCAGGCTCAGTTCGGGCCGCGCCCTGGTGAACGCCTCCCGCACCTGGGGAAGCCCCGCCACGGATTCGGCGATCGCCAGGGCACGCTGCTGGTACTGCCGGTCCAGCAGCTCACGGGTGTGCTCCATCCAGACGCCCGCCGTACCGCCGACCGCGAGAAACACGATCACTGTCTGCAACACGAAAAGCTGGGTGCCGAGCGAGGCGTTGACTAAGCGTCGCACGAGTTGACTCCCTGGTCAGGGAAGGTCGATGAAAGCAGCCCGAGATAACGACGAGGTCGCGGGGGCGCGTGACCAATATGACCGATACGACGGCAAACACGCAAAGGATCGACACGGCGACCGGCTGCGGTCACCATCCTCACCACGCTCTGTTCATGTTGTTGGGAGTTCGACCATGCGTCTTCGGAGACTTGCCACCCTCGCGGTGTTGTCCCTCGCCGCCCTCACCGCCTGCGGTTCCGGTGGCAGCTCAGGTACCAGCGCGCTGAGAATCATGGCTCCGGCCTCACCGGGAGGCGGCTGGGACCAGACCTCCCGCGTCGCGGGAGAGGCGTTGAAGTCCGCCGATCCGTCCCGCAAGGTCGAGATCTACAACGTGCCAGGCGCGGGAGGCACCATCGGCCTCGCCCAGCTCGCGGGTGAGAAGGGCAACGGCAACCTGCTGATGACCATGGGCCTGGTGATGGTCGGTGCGGTGGAGCAGAACAAGTCGAAGGTCACCCTGGCCGACACCACGCCCATCGCGAAGCTGACCGAGGAGTACGAGATCGTCGTGGTTCCCGCAGGGTCGCCCTACAAGACGCTGGCCGACCTGACGGCGGCGTGGAAGGCGGACCCCGCGAGGGTCGCCATCGCGGGTGGCTCCGCCGGGGGCACCGACCACATCGTGGCGGGCCTGATGGCCAAGGCCGCGGGCATCGACCCCAAGCAGGTCAACTACATCGCCCACTCCGGCGGCGGCGAGGCGCTCAACGCGCTGCTCGGTGAGAAGGTCGCGGCCGGGATCTCCGGTATCGGCGAGTTCGCCGAGCACGTGAAGTCCGGCAAGCTACGCGCTCTCGGGGTCAGCTCGCCCGCCCGGCTCGACAACGTGGACGCCCCGACCCTCAAGGAGGGCGGCCTGGACGTGGAGCTGGCCAACTGGCGAGGCTTCGTCGCGCCCGGCGGGCTGGACGACGGTGCGAAGAAGGAGCTCACCGAGCTGGTCACCAAGATGCACGACTCGCCGGCCTGGAAGGACGCGGTGATCAAGAACGGCTGGACCGACGTCTTCCAGACCGGGCAGCCGTTCGCCGACTTCCTCACCGCGGAGCAGACCAAGGTCAAGGCGGTCATCGCGGAGATGGGCCTCGTCTCCTGATGTCGTCCGCGAAAGACCCGTCCGGCACCGGACACGAACCCGTCGCCGTCGCCGTCGCCCGCGCCGGCGACGGCGGTACCGGCCAGGAGACCGGCGCGCATCCCCGTCCGGCCTCCGAGGTCGGTGCCGGCTGGTCGTGGCGGCGGCCCGAGCTGGGGCTGGCGGTGCTGGTCCTCGCGCTGGGGGCGTTCGTGATCGTCGGCACCGCGGACGTGGCCGCCCCGGGTTCCTCCTTCGGTCTCGGTCCCCGGTTCTTCCCCGCCCTGGTCGGGGCGGCAATGCTGCTGATCGGGCTGTTCTACGTGATCGACGTGCTCAGGGGAGGCCACGGCGATCCCGAGGACGCCGAGGACGCCGACTCCGGCGCGCGGGCGGACTGGCGCACCGTCGCGCTGGTCAGCGTGATCTTCCTGGCCTTCGCCGGGCTGCTCGACCTGCTCGGCTGGATCATCGCGGGCGCGCTGCTCTTCTTCGGCCTGTCCGTGACGCTCGGCGCCCCCCACCGGCTGCGCGCGGGCGTCATCGCGATCCTGCTGTCCACCGCCACCTACCTGGCCTTCGTCAAAGGGCTTGGCGTGACGCTGCCGGCCGGGCTGCTGTCCGGGGTGATCTGAGTGGACTCGTTCCAGTTGCTGCTGGAGGGCTTCGCGACCGCCCTCACCCCGGTCAACCTGCTGTACGCGCTGGTGGGCGTCACGCTGGGCACACTGGTGGGCGTGCTGCCCGGCATCGGCCCGGCCATGACCGTGGCGCTGCTGCTGCCGATCACCTTCACCGTCCCTCCGGCCAGCGCGTTCATCATGTTCGCGGGCATCTACTACGGCGGCATGTACGGCGGGTCGACCACCTCGATCCTGCTCAACACGCCCGGTGAGAGCTCCTCGATGATCACCGCGCTGGAGGGCAACAAGATGGCCAAGCGGGGCCGGGCCGCCCAGGCGCTGGCGACCGCCGCGATCGGCTCGTTCGTCGCGGGCACCATCGCCACCGCGCTGCTGGTCGTCGCGGCGCCCCTGGTGGTGGACTTCGCCATCTCCTTCGGCCCCGAGGACTACTTCGCACTGGCCATTCTGGCCTTCACGGCCGTCTCGTCCGTGCTGTCCCGCTCCGTGGTACGGGGGCTGGCGTCCCTGGGGCTCGGCCTGGTCATCGGGCTCATCGGCATCGACCAGCAGACCGGCCAGGCCCGGCTGACGCTGGGCGTGCCGCAACTGCTCGACGGCATCGACGTGGTGATCGTCGCGGTCGGTCTGTTCGCCGTGGGCGAGGTGCTCTACGTCGCCTCCCGGCTGCGGCACGGCCAGCCGGAGGTGATCCCGGTCGGCCGGGCGTTCCTCGGCCGCTCCGACTGGTCGCGTTCCTGGCGGCCCTGGCTGCGCGGCACCGCACTCGGCTTCCCCTTCGGCGCGCTGCCCGGTGGCGGAGCGGAGATCCCGACGTTCCTGTCGTACTCGATCGAGAAGCGCCTGGCGCGCGGGATCGCCCGCGAGGAGTACGGCAAGGGCGCCATCGAGGGCGTCGCGGGTCCCGAGGCCGCCAACAACGCCTCGGCGGCGGGCACGCTGGTCCCGTTGCTCACCCTGGGCCTGCCCACCTCCGCGACGGCCGCGATCCTGCTGGCGGCCTTCCAGCAGTACGGGCTGCAGCCGGGGCCGCAACTGTTCGACCACAACCCGGCACTGGTCTGGGGCATGATCGCCTCGCTGTTCGTGGGCAACACCATGCTGCTGGTGCTCAACCTGCCGCTGGCCCCGCTCTGGGCCCGGGTGCTGCACATCCCCCGCCCCTACCTCTACTCGGGGATCGCGCTGTTCGCGGCGCTCGGCGTCTACGCGCTGAACTCCTCCTGGGTGGAGCTGGTCATCCTCTATCTCCTGGGCCTGCTCGGTTTCGCGATGCGCCGGTTCGGCCTGCCGGTCGCCCCCGCGGTGATCGGCCTGATCCTGGGCCCGATGGCCGAGATCCAGCTTCGCCGGGCCCTGGCCATCGGCGCGGGTGACGTGACGGTCCTGGTCAAAAGCCCGATCGCGGCGACGCTGCTGGTCGTGGCGGTACTGGCGCTGTTCACGCCCCTCATCAGGAAGGTGGCCGCCAGGCGCGGCGCCTGACCGGAGCGGGCCGCACCGGGGTGCGGCACACGCGGGCACGGACGGACGTCCGTGCCCGCTTCCTTTTAAGGAGTGAAGGCTTAAGGAGTGAAGGCGGCCAGCAGGTCGTCCAGCCCGGCCTTGACGCGCTCGACCGTCACCCCGCGGTCGCGCAGGCGGTGGGCGAGCAGCGGCGCGGCCAGCGGAGCGAGGAGGGCGTCGGCGAGGACGTAGGCGTCGGCGCCGGGTCTGGCCTGGCCGACGAGCATCGACAGGTGGGCGTGGTAGGCGTCGTAGGCACCGCCGAAGCGGGCGAACGGCGTCGCCGTCTCGGCCATCACCAGCAGGTCGATCTGCTCCACGGTCCTGTCGGCGAGGGCGTGCAGGAAGCCGCGGATGCGGGCGGGCGCGTCGGCACCGGGCCCCAGCGGCGGCGGCCCCTCGATGAAGGCCGCCTGGAACTCGCGTTCCCGCTCGTCGATGAGCGCGTACGCCAGCCCCGAGCGATCGCCGAACCTGCGGTACAGCGTGCCGACTCCGACCCCCGCGGCGGCGGCGACCTCCGCCATCGACAGTCCCTCGACGCCGTGAGCGGCGACGATGCCCGCGGCGGCGGCGAGGATCTTCTCCCGGTTGCGCGCCGCGTCGACCCGCTCGCGGCGCGGGTTCATGGCGACGTCCACGATCACAGGCTACTGGAGACTTGTAAGCGGAATCAGTTCCGCTTTACAGTTAAGCGGAACTGATTCCGCTTAAGGAGCACACATGACACGCAGAGTCGCGCTCGTCACCGGGGGAAGCCGTGGGATCGGCGCCGCCGTCGCCGTACGCCTCGCCGCCGAGGGCTCCGACGTGGTGATCACGTACGCGCGCTCGGCGGAGCGGGCGGCGGCGGTCGTCAAGGAGATCGAGGCCGCCGGCGCCCGCGGGCTGGCCGTGGCGGCGGAGGCCACCGACGCCGGGGTGCTGGTCGCCGCGGTCGAGCGGACGGTCGCCGAGTTCGGGCGGATCGACATCCTGGTCAGCAACGCCGGCGTCGCCCCGTTCGGCCCGCTGGAGGAGGTGACGCTTGCCGAGGTCGACAGCACCCTCGCGATCCATTCCCGCGCCTCGTTCGTGCTGGCCCAGGCGGCGGCCCGGCACATGGGCCGGGATGGCCGGATCATCTGCGTCGGCAGCAGCCTCGCCGAGCGCGTGCCGTACCCGGGGTGGACGCTCTACGCGATGAGCAAGTCCGCGCTGGTCGGCCTGACCAAGGGGCTCGCCAGGGACCTGGGGCCGAGGGGCATCACGGCCAACCTCGTCCAGCCCGGTTCGACCGACACCGAGATGAACCCGGCCGACAGCCCTGAGGCGGAGGAGGAGCGGCGCTTCACCGCCCTGGACCGCTACTGCGCCCCCGGCGACATCGCCGCCACCGTCGCGCACCTGGCGGGAGAGGGCGGCAGGAACATCACCGGCGCCACCATCACCGTCGACGCCGGCACCACGGCCTGACCGCCATGGCCTGGGTCCTGCTTCTCGTGGCCGCCGCGCTGGAGATCGTCTGGGCCACCGCGCTCGAACGCTCGGACGGGTTCACCCGGCTCTGGCCGGCGTTCGTCGGGGTGACGGCGGCGGTCCTGAGCTTCGTCATGCTCACCTTCGCGCTCAGGACGCTGACCATGGGCACCGCGTACGCGGTCTGGGTCGGGCTCGGCACGCTCGGGGTCGCCGCGGTGGGCATCGTCGCCCTGGGCGAGAGCGCGGCCCCCGGCCGGCTCGCCTGCCTGGCGCTCATCCTGGTCGGCGTCATCGGCCTCAAGCTCCTGGACGGGTGACGCGACGGCGGGGGCTCACGCGACGCTGGGGCTTCGCGAAGTTAGGGCTTCGCGACGCCGAGGCCTCACGACGCGGCGCTGGGGTCTTGCGCGACGCCGGGGCCTCACGACGCGGCGCTGGGGTCTTGCGCGACGCCGGGGCCTCACGACGCTGGGGCTTCGCGACGTTGGGGCTTCGCGACGTTGGGGGCTCACGCGATGTCGAAGCCTCGCGCGACGACGGGGTTTCGCGCGGGAATTCACGCGGGGTTTCGTACGGGATCTCGCACGGGGTTTCACAACGGAAAACGGCCGCCCGGCCGTGGGGAGCCGGGCGGCCGGGTCTATCCCCGCAGGGTGTCGACGTCCGAGCCGTCGGCGCCCAGACCGTCCTCCCTGGCCAGGTAACTGCACGAGACCCATCCCGTGGTGCCCGCCGCCAGTCCCGAGGCCGACCTGCCGCCCAGCCGGAAGTTGCACCAGCCGCTCGTCGAGTTCGGATTCAGCACCTGCCCGTAATCGCCGTAATAGAGATAGCCGATAACCGTCGACCCTCCGGCGCTGGCCCGCAGGCGCACCCCGTCGGCGACGACCACGGCGTCCACCGCCGGGAGCGCCGACAGGACGGAAAGCCTGTTCGCAGGGGCTGCCTGGGCGGGAAGCGCCGCGACGACCATTCCCGCCGCGGCCGTCAACGTCGCGGCGGCGAATGCCAGGAACCTTCTCATTTTTCGCGCTCTCCGAATGTGAGGTCAGGTCATACCAGAGTGAATGGTGGGACTGCAGTGATCACTTTGCAAGCCATCAAGAATTTCGTCAATACCTGTTGAATTTCAGAAATATGAATTACCACATGAAAAAGCCCCGCCGATCACCGGGCGCTTTTCTTCGCGTTTCCCGGATTCAGCGGGACGGGGACCGGTTCGACGGGCCGGGCCGCGTGGGGAGGCCACCCGCTCCCGCGGATCGTCCGGAGGCGGCCACGACGGTCAGAAACCTCCGCCCCCGGCCACAACCAGGGCACAAGTGACCCACAAGTAGTCATTCCTAGATTTCTCCGCACAACCAGGGCCGAGAACGAGGACCCGGTGACCGGGTCCCGATCACGGGACCGGAAGACCAGCGGGGGTCGCGGCGACGCGGCCGAGAGGAGTGATCATGTCGAAGATCACGATTGACGACCTGCCCTTCGAGGGCGCCGAGCTGACCGAGGCCCAGCTGGGCGAGGTCGCCGGCGGCAGGTGGTCGGTCAGCGCCTGGAAGAAGGACCTGCCGTGCGAGTGGTGGCAGTACTAGTCCGAGCACACGGCCGCTAGTCCGATACGACCGTGCCGCCTCACGCGGCCGAGAGGAGTGATCATGTCGAAGATCACGATTGACGACCTGCCCTTCGAGGGCGCCGAGCTGGGCGAGGCCGAGCTGGGCGAGGTGTCCGGCGGCAGGCCGTGGTCGGTCAGCGCGTGGAAGAAGGGCCTGCCGTGCGAGTGGTGGCAGTACTAGTCCGAGCACACGGCCGCTAGTCCGATACGACCGTGCCGCCTCACGCGGCCGAGAGGAGTGATCATGTCGAAGATCACGATTGACGACCTGCCCTTCGAGGGCGCCGAGCTGACCGAGGCCCAGCTGGGCGAGGTCGCCGGCGGCCGGGGCGGGTGGGCGCTGACCTACGACGGGGCGGGGCCCTGCCGTCGCGAGTGGGTCGACGGCTGATCAGGCCATTCCGCCGGTACCGGGAGGCCGTCTCGCCATAGGACGGGCCGCGCCCCTGGTCGGCGTACTGGATCGAACGCGGCGCGGCGGGACGGGAAACCGGTTCCGCCGCGCCTACGCAGATGGGACCGGGCAGTGATTCTGATCGTCAGCAACCGCGGGGACGGGGCCGCGGAAAGGGTGCTGGCCGCGCTCCGGCGGCGCGGCGCCCGGCTGGTGGGTGACGATACCGGTGACGGCACCGGCCCGCCGGTGCTGTGGTGGGACACCGGCGACTTCCCGGGGCGCAGCCGGATCACCGCGTCGTTCACCGGCGGGGAGCGGCGGCTGATGCTGGACACCGGCGCGGAGACGGTCGACCTGTCCCGGGTCACCGCGGTGTGGCGCAGCCGGCCGGGCAGACCCTCGGCTGCCGGCACCGTGACCGAGCCGAGCCACCGCGCGCACGTCGATCAGCAGGCGGAGTTCATGCTCGACGGGGTGTGGAGCCTGCTGACCGCGCGCTGGCTCCCCGGCCGCCGCGCGGACGAGCGCCGCGCGCACAACAAGATCTTCCACATGGCGCGGGCGATCGAGCTGGGCTTCTCCGTACCCGACACGGTCTACACCAACGACCCCGCGGAGCTGGCGGACGCGTACCAGGCGGCGGAGGGGCGGCTGGTCGCCAAGCAGATCACCGCCGAGCCGTTCCAGGTCGACGGCGCCGAGCACCGCGCGTACACGACCGTGGTCACCCGCCGCCACCTGACCTCCCGGCACCGGATCCAGCACGAGCCGGTCATCCTGCAGCCCTACGTCTCCAAGGCGGTCGAGCTGCGGGTGATCGTCGTGGGGGCGCGGGTGTTCGCGGCGGAGATCGACGCGTCGGGATCCCGGGCGGCCAGGGACGACTGGCGGCACTACGACAACGACCGGGTCAGGTACGGCGTGCACGAACTGCCCGCCGAGGTGTCGCTGCGCTGCGCCCGGCTGGTCGCCGACGTCGGGCTGACCTACGCGGCGCTGGACTTCATCGTCACCCCCGGCGGCGAGTACGTCTTCCTGGAGCTGAACTCCAACGGCGCATGGGGGTTCGTCGAGCTGTGGACCGGGCTGCCCGTCAGCGACGCGATCGCGGGCTGGCTCATGGATGGAGGAACACCGTGACCGATTTCGCCAAGGCCCTGGACTCAGGGGTCTCCCTGCTGCGCGCGCTCCCCCGCCGCCGCTCGGGCGTCGCCGACGCCCGGCGCGCGGTCGGCGAGTGGGCGGCGCGGCACCCGGAGGTCCGGGCACAGCTCGTCGTCGACCGGCGCCCCGGGACCCCGATGGTCGACTACGACCTGGTCCTCGACCATCCCGGCGGCGGCACGGTCGCGTTGACCGCCCCGCCCGAGGACGGGGTGCCCTGGCTGATCGACCACTCGACGCACTGGGCGGCCGGGTACCTGGTCAGCGTCAACGACGTGGACGTGACGGTCCCCCAGGCGCTGACCATGCTGCGCTCGCTCTCCCGGCGGGACTCGTCGCCGTACCGGGAGATCGTCGACCAGTGCCTGCTCGTCGAGGCCACCGGCGACACCGAGTCACCCACCGATTCGCCCACCGAGCCGCTCACCGCCGCCGAACTCCAGGCGACGGCCGACGAGTTCCGGCGAGGCCGGGGACTGCACGACCGCGCGTCGACGCTCGCCTGGATGACCGAGGCGGGCATGTCGGGCGAACAGTTCGAGGCGTACATCACCGAGATCGCCCGGCGCCGCCGGTTCCGCCGGGACAGGGAGGCGGAACTGGCCCCTGGCCACCTGGCCGCGAACCCTGGGGACTTCGCCCGGGTCAGGGCCGTGTGGGTCATCGGCGAGGAGAAGGTGACCGCCGGCACCGTGTCCGACCTCCTGACCGGTGTGGCCTCGCTCGGGGACACCGGGGAGGCCACGGTGACCTTCGCGACCCGCTGGGAGGCGGATCTGCCCGCGCCCCTGCGCGGTACGCCGCCCGGCGGGATCGTCGGCCCGGTGGAGCTGCCGGACGGCGGATTCCTGACCGGCGCCGTTCTGCACAGGAGCCCGGCCACCGACGACCGGGAGACGCTGGCCGCCGCCGGGCGCGCCGCGTTCGCCGGCTGGCTGGCGGAGCGCCGCGCCGCGGCCACGGTCGAATGGCACTGGTCGTGATCGACCCGGACCGCACCCAGGCCGTCCCCGCACCCGGCCGACACAGGGCCGGCCACTGGGAGGACACCGAGGGGTACCGTCCCCGGGCGCCGTACTCACCTCCGGCCCCTCCGCAACGCCCCCCGGCGGCGGCCCCGCCGACGCCCCCGCCCGGCCACCGGCCGCATTCCCCGTCAGCGCCTCCGGGAGGGCAGCCGGCGGGGTCCCCTCCCGGAGGCGGCCCGCCGGGAGGGCCCATCTACCGGGCGGAGGCGCTGCGCCGGCATGCCGAGACCCGCTCCGTCGCCCGGATGCCGCTGGTGATCAGCGGCCCGTCGTTTCTGCTGCTGTGGATCCTGGTGGCCGCCGTCCTGGCGGCCGGCGCCACGCTGATCGCGCTCGCGCTGGGAGCCGGCGGATGAGGAGTCGCGTACCGGTCCTGCTGCAGAACACCGTCACCGAGTGCGGCGCCGCGTGCCTGGCCATGGTGCTCTGCCACCACGGCCAGCGCACCACCCTGCACCAGGTGGCCGAACGGCTCCAGGTCGGCAGGGACGGCCTGAGCGCCAAGGCCATCGTGGACGGCGCCCGCGAGCACGGCCTGAAGGCGCGCGCCTTCTCGCTCGCGCCCGAGGACCTGGCGCGCGTTCCGCTCCCCGCGGTCGCGCACTGGGAGTTCAACCACTTCGTGGTGGTCGAGCGCTGGTCGCCCGACCGGGTGGACATCGTCGACCCGGGGCGGGGCCGCCGCAGGCTGACCGCGGAGGAGTTCAGCGACGGGTTCACCGGCGTGCTGCTGGTCTTCGAACCCGGCGAGGGGTTCCACCGCGGCACGTCCTCGATGGCGAGCGCCTGGCGGCGCGAGTTCGTCCGGACCCTGTTCCGGCGCCGGCGCGGCCTGCTCGCCCAGGTCGTCGCGGCCTCGCTGCTGCTGCAGTTGCTGGGGCTGGCCCTGCCCTTCTTCTCCCAGCTGCTGATCGACAGGATCATCCCGTCCCGGGGCGCGGACCTGCTGCCCCTGCTGGGCGGGGCCGTGCTGCTGGCCGGGCTGGCCCAGTTCGTGATCGGCTACCTGCGGGCGGCGCTACTGGTGGCGGTACGGGCCCGCGCCGACCAGGAGCTCACCGAGGGGGTGATCGGCCACCTGGTGACGCTGCCGTACCGCTACTTCGCGCAGCGTGGCAAGGGCGACCTGCTGACCCGGGCCGCCAGCGTCTCCACGCTGCGCGACATCCTCACCGGCCAGATCGTGGCGGCGCTGCTGGACGGTCCGCTCGCCGTCGGCTACCTCGTGCTCGTGTACGTGTGGGACCCCGTCTTCGGGCTGGCGCTGACCGGCGTGGTCGCCTTCCAGGGGCTGCTGGTGCTGGCCACCACCCGCCGGATCAACCTGCTCACCCAGCAGGAGCTGACCGCCTTCTCCGCGTCGCAGAGCAGCCTCATCCAGGCCATCAGCGGCATCGAGACGCTGAAGGCGTCCGGGGCCGAGAAGCGGGCGGTGGAGCAGTGGTCGGCCCACTTCGCCCAGCAGCTCAACGCCGACGTGCGCAACGGCCTCACCCAAGGCCTGGTGGAGGCCGCGCTGTCCGCGAGCCGGGTGATCGCCCCGCTCGGGCTGCTCTGGCTCGGCGCGTGGCGGGTCCTCGACGGGCAGCTGACCGTGGGCGCGCTGATCGCGCTCAACGCCATCGCGCTCGGCGCCCTGACCCCGCTCGGCTCGCTGATGACCGGCCTGCAGAGCCTGCAGCAGGTGGGCGCGCACTTCGACCGCCTGTCCGACATCCTGGCCTCCGAGCCCGAGCCCAGCGAGGGCATCGAGGTGCTGCGGCTGCGCGGCGCGGTGGAGCTGCGCGGCGTGGGCTTCCGGCACGACCCCCGCGGCCCGTGGGTGGTGCGGGACGTCTCGGTCTCCATCCGGCCGGGACAGAAGGTAGCGCTGGTGGGCGCCTCGGGCTCGGGCAAGAGCACGCTGGCCAGGCTGCTCCTGACGCTGCACACCCCGGTGGAGGGCGAGATCCTCTACGACGGCGTCCCGGCCTCCGAACTCAACCTGCGCACCCTACGCCGCCAGTTCGGCGTGGTCGGCCAGGCCACCTCCCTGTTCAACGGCTCGATCCGGGAGAACATCGCGCTGAACCTTCCCGACGCGCCCCTGGAACGGGTGGTCGCCGCGGCCGAGGTGGCGGCGCTGCACGAGGAGATCATGGCGATGCCGATGGGGTACGAGACGGTGCTGACCGACGGCGGCGGTCTCTCCGGCGGCCAGCTCCAGCGGCTCTCCCTGGCCCGCGCCATCCTGCCCCGGCCGAAGATCCTGCTGCTCGACGAGGCCACCAGCAACCTGGACAGCGCCACCGAGGCGACCATCGAGTCCAACCTGTTCTGGCTCACCCAGACCCGGATCGTCATCGCCCACCGGCTGAGCACCATCCGGGACGCCGACCTGATCCTGGTGGTCGACTCCGGCCGCATCGTGGAACGCGGCACCCACGACGAGCTGACGGCCATCGGCGGCAAGTACGCACAACTCGTCGCCGCCCAGGCCGCCACCGCCTGACCTCACTCCGCGGGTCCGCCCGGTGGCCGGTACGGAACCCGGACGGCACTCCGAGCACGGCGGTCGCGACGGTGCCCCCGTCGGAGGGGCGGGGGCACCGTTCACAACGTCCTGTCGGGCCAGCTGAAAAGCGCGCCCGGGATCCTTCGCGCCGGCTACCCGGAGACGCCGAGGCGCTCCAGGATGAGCTCCCTGGCCCGGCCCGCGTCGGCCTTGCCCCGGCTGGCCTTCATGACGCCACCGACCAGGGCGCCGACGGCGGCGACCTTGCCGTTGCGGACCTTGTCCGCCGCGTCGGCGTTGCCGGCCAGGACCTGGTCGATGATCTCCATCAGCTCGCCCTCGTCGTTGACGATCTGCAGGCCGCGGGCGGCCACCACCTCGTCCGGGGAGCCCTCGCCGTTCAGCACGCCCTCCAGCACCTGGCGGGCCAGCTTGTCGTTCAGCGCTCCCCCGGCGACCATCGCGCACACCCTGGCGATCTGGTCCGGGGTGATCCGCAGCGCGCTCAGCGAGAGCCCCGCCTCGTTGGCGCGGCGGGCCAGCTCGCCCATCCACCACTTGCGGGCGTCCGCGGGCGGGGCCCCGGCGGCGACCGTCGCCTCGACCAGGCCGATGGCGTCGGCGTTGTGCATGGACGTCATGTCCAGGTCCGACACGCCCCACTCCTGCTGGAGCCGCTTGCGCCGCACGCCCGGCAGCTCCGGCAGGGTCGCCTTGAGCTCGGCGACCCAGGCGGGGTCGGGGGCGATCGGCACCAGGTCGGGCTCGGGGAAGTAGCGGTAGTCCTGCGCCTCCTCCTTGGACCGTCCCGAGGTGGTGGTGCCGGTGTTCTCGTGGAAGTGGCGGGTCTCCTGGATGATCCGGCCGCCGTCGGCCAGGATCGCGGCCTGGCGCTCGATCTCACCCCGTACGGAGCGCTCGACGCTGCGCAGCGAGTTGACGTTCTTGGTCTCGGTACGGGTGCCCCACTCCGAGGAGCCGCGCGGCATGAGCGAGACGTTGACGTCAAAGCGCATGGAGCCCTCCTCCATGCGTACGTCCGAGACGCCGAGGCCGCGCATGACCTCGCGCAACTCGGTTCCGTAGGCGCGGGCGACCTCGGGAGCGAGCCTGTCGGTCCCCGGGATCGGCTTGGTGACGATCTCCACCAGCGGGATGCCGGCCCGGTTGTAGTCGACGATCGAGTAGTCGGCCCCGTGGATGCGGCCGGTCGCGCCGCCCACATGGGTGGACTTGCCGGTGTCCTCCTCCAGGTGGACGCGCTCGATCTCGATCCGCACCGTCCTGCCGTCGACCTCGACGTCGAGGTAGCCGTCGAAGCAGAGCGGCTCGTCGTACTGGCTGATCTGGTAGTTCTTCGGCATGTCCGGATAGAAGTAGTTCTTCCGGGCGAACCGACACCACTCGGCGATGGAGCAGTTGAGCGCCAGACCGATACGGATCGTCGACTCGATCGCGGCGGCGTTGGTCGTGGGCAGCGAACCGGGCAGCGCCAGGCAGACCGGGCAGACGTGCGTGTTCGGCGGGGCGCCGAACGTGGTCGGGCAGCCGCAGAACATCTTCGACGCCGTGCCCAGCTCGACATGCGTCTCCAGGCCCAGCACCGGCTCGAAGCGCTCCAGCGCCTCGTCGTACGGCATCAGTGTCTCAGCGCTCACTGTCGTTCACCACTCCTCCCTCGCTACGCGGAGCGCTCGTCCCTCGCGCGCCACTACGCTCACTGCGTCGGATTCTCTCAGCACTCACAGGTAACCAAGTCCCTTCAAAGCGTTCCTCGTCTCGGCCACCCAGTTCGCGTAGGCGGGCACCTGGGCCAGGACGGCGAGATCGATGTTGCGTCCTATGTATTCGAAGTAGTCGCGGACCGGCTTGCCACGCCGGGGGACGGTCGCGGCCAGCACCCTCGCGGGATCGGCGATCCTCTCGACATCGCGGGGCCGCGTGGGCAGCCCGCCGAGGTCACTGCCCGCCAGCCCCGCCCACACCGCGCGGTCGGCGAGCAGCCAGGCCTCGGTGTCGCCAAGTCCGATCACCGGCACCAGGTAGTGCGAGTGATAGCGGACGCCGTCGCTACGGCGGCGCTCCCGCCCGTCGTCGTGGGTGAAGAGCAGGTGGCAGTCGGCCGCGAGCTCCTCCAGCGCGGTGACCATGTGCTCCCGGTCGTGGGAGACCACCTCGGTCTCCTTGACGTCCACCGCGTACGGTGACATCCAGGTGAGCTCGCGCAGCTGCCTGGCGATCACGATGCTGAGGAAGCCCTCGTCGGTCTCCCCCTCCGCGATGAGTCCGGGAACCAGCGGGCGGCTCATGCGGCCGCGCCCAGGTACTTGCGGACCTGCCGGGGTGAGACGAACGTGCCCGGCTCACCGTCCGGCTGGATCGGCTTGGCCACGGTCACCCGCGACACCCGGTCGTTGTCGGGGTCGACGCGGACCGCGGTGTCGAGGAACGTCAGCGCGTCCGGCTCGGTCCGGTAGACCTCCGCGACGACGATCGGGGACTGGCTGGTGAGGATCACCTGCCGCGGCGGCTCGGCACCCCCCGGCCCGGAGGTCCTCTGGCGCACCCGCCGCAGCAGCTCGCCGAGGCGCCCCGGATGGACGCCGCTCTCGATCTCCTCCACCAGCAGCGTGCCCGGGTGGTCGGGGTCGTGCAGGGCGGTCAACAGGCCGAGGACCCGCAGGGTGCCGTCGGAGAGCAGCGTGGCCGGCACCGCTCCCTGGCCGTCGACGAGCAGATCGAAGGAGCACTCTCTCCGGTCGGTGCGCGGCACCAGCCCGGTGACGTCGGGGAGCACCCCCGCGAGGTCGACCACGAGGTCGGCCAGCGCCTCCGTACCGGCCATCCGCCCGAGCACCGCGGCCAGGTTCGCGCCGTCGGCCGCGAGCGGCCCCCGGTTGGCCGAGGGGCAGCGGCGGCGCATCGCCGCCGGGGACGGCGAATAGCGGCGCCACGAGGAGACCGTACGGCGGGGCGTGCCCTCCGGATCCGGGTCCTCGACCAGGAGATCCAGCAGCTCGTGCGGGATCCGCTGGGCCACGTGGCTGACGACGGCCCCGCTGGATCTGGGGATCTTCAGCACCATCTCCGCACCCACGTCGAACCTGACCGGCACCACGGAGCCGGGCTCCGGGGTGACCAGCGCCTCCACCGAGACGACGAACCCGCCCACGGCGGAACCGTGGGCGACCCGGTGGAACTGCTCGCCCGGCAGCCCGCGGGTCGCGCCCAGCAGCCCGCCCGGCCCCTCGATCTCGGCCGCCACGAACCCCACGGCGTCGAAGAGGTTCGACTTGCCGCTCGCGTTGGGTCCGACCAGCGCGAGGAAGGGCGGCACATCGAGATCGAAGCTCAAGAAGGACTTGAACCCGTCGATCTCGATCCGAGTGATCATGCCGCCGTTCTCCCTGTCACCTGTCGCCCCCTCGCCCCGAAGTCCAGAAAACCCTTATAGCTCCGGGGCTCTGGACAGCAGGCTGCCGCCCCACCGCGCCTGGAGGGCCTTCTCGACCGCGGCACCGACCCGGTAGCAGCGGTCGTCGCCGAGCACCGGAGCCATGATCTGCAGACCGACCGGCAGGCCGTCCTCGTCCGCCAGGCCGCACGGCACGGAGATGGCCGCGTTGCCCGCCAGGTTGGTCGGGATGGTGCACAGGTCGGCCAGGTACATCGCCATGGGGTCGTCGGCGCGCTCGCCGATCGGGAACGCCGTGGTGGGCGTCGTCGGCGAGATGAGCACGTCCACCTGCTGGAAGGCGGCCTCGAAGTCGCGCGCGATGAGCGTGCGGACCTTCTGCGCCTGGCCGTAGTAGGCGTCGTAGTAACCGCTGGACAGCGCGTACGTGCCGAGGATGATGCGGCGCTTGACCTCGGGGCCGAAGCCCTGGGCCCTGGTCAGGGCCATGACCTCCTCGGCGCTGCGCGTGCCGTCGTCGCCGACGCGCAGGCCGTACCTCATGGCGTCGAAGCGGGCCAGGTTGGAGGAGCACTCCGAGGGGGCGATGAGGTAGTACGCCGGGAGGGCGGTGGTGAACGAGGGGCAGGAGACCTCGAAGACCTTCGCGCCCAGCGACTCCAGCAGTTCCACGGTCTCGTGGAAGCGCGCGAGCACACCCGCCTGGTAGCCGTCGCCGCCGAACTCCTTGACCACGCCGATGCGCAGCCCGGCCACATCGCCGTTGCGCGCCGCCGCCACGACCGAGGGCACCGGGGCGTCGACGGAGGTCGCGTCCATCACGTCGTGGCCGGAGAACGCCTCGTGCAGCAGCGCGGCGTCCAGCACGTTGCGGGCGAAGGGGCCCGGCGTGTCGAGCGAGCTGGCGAAGGCGATCAAGCCGTAGCGGGACGAGCCGCCGTAGGTCGGCTTCATGCCCACGATGCCGGTGACCGCGGCGGGCTGGCGGATCGAGCCGCCGGTGTCGGTGCCGGTGGACAGCGGGGCCTCGTAGGCGGCGACCGCGGCGGACGAGCCGCCGGAGGAGCCGCCGGGGATGCGGGACAGGTCCCACGGGTTTCGGGTGGGGCCGTAGGCGGAGTTCTCGGTGGAGGAGCCCATCGCGAACTCATCCAGGTTGGTCTTGCCGAGGATCACCAGGCCGGCCTCGCGCAGACGGCGGGTCACGGTGGCGTCGTACGGCGGGCGATAGCCCTCAAGGATCTTGGATCCAGCCGTGGTCGGCATGTCGACGGTGGTGAAGACGTCCTTGTGCGCGATCGGCACGCCGGCCAGCGGGCCGAGCTCCTCGCCGGCGGCCCGGCGGGCGTCGACGGCCCGCGCCTGCTCCAGGGTCGTCTCGGCGTTGACGTGGAGGAAGGCGTTGACCTGCGGCTCGACGGCGGCGATCCGGTCGAGATGGGCCTGGGCGACCTCGACGGCGGAGACCTCTCCGGCGGCGATCAGCGCGCCCAGATCCGCGGCGGTCTTGTGGATGAGGCTCATGCTTCCTCCCCAAGGATGCGCGGCACGCGGAAGCGGTCGTCCTCGACTGCCGGGGCGCCTGACAGCGCCTGTTCCGGCGTCAGTCCTGGCCGCACCTCGTCGGGGCGGTAGACGTTGGTGAGCGGCAACGCGTGCGAGGACGGCGGGATGTCGTCGGCCGCCACCTCGGCGACGCGGGCGACCGCACCGATGATCACATCGAGCTGGGCGGCGAAGTGGTCGAGCTCCTCGTCGGCCAGCGCCAGCCGGGACAGCCGGGCGAGGTGAGCGACCTCGTCGCGGGTTATGGCGGACATGAGTCGTTGAACCCGTTTCGTGGAATGGCAATTGGACACTGTCATCCTATGGCTCGCGACCTGAGGGTCCCGACTCATTAACACCGTCGCAACCAACCGAAGATCTCTTACTCGAAGCGGTCAGACCGCCCCCGGCTCGCCAGGCCGGAGAAATCGGCTCCCGGCCTGTCCGGTGCGCACCGATCCGGGAGGCCCTGAGCCGGTTGCCGTCGCCCGCCGAGATCGCCGTACATCGGCCGTGCCGTGCCCCTGCCCGCCGGGAGATTGCGAAACGTTTTACTGCCGGGAGGCCCGATGATCCACATCGCCGTCATGGGCACCGGGTCGCGGAGTCGCGCCGCGGGTCCGGCCTGAAACGTTCCCGCCCGGCCGGTCAGGGGCACCGGTGCACCGGCGTCCCAGCTCGCACCACGAATCACGTTCCACCTCGCGTTCGGCCCCGGGCGCCCCGCGATCGCGGCCCCGTCCCACTGGAGAATCGCCGCCAAAGCTGGCCTTGCGCACCTATGTCAAGAACGTTTTAATAGCCGACAAACTGTGACACGGAACCGGTGCCGACCGTGGCGGCCGGACTCCGGCCGGCCGGATGTGATACCCGCGCCGTACCCGACGGCGATCGCCATCGCCCAGGACCTGGACGGAAAACTCGCGGGACGGAACGGCTGGGTCCCGCCTGGGGGGCAGACCAAGTAAGGGGTGTGTCCAGTTAACGGCGTGCGCCGTGAGGCGCTGTGATTTGAGCGGAGGTGGGAGACCTTCGCCTTCGGCCTGTCGCAGCAGGTCGGTGAAGCTGAGGGCAGCCTGATCCGGGTGATGCCGGGGAGGGCGGGAGCAGCCCTGACAAAGCCGGGACGTGCCAATACTGCCAGATGGTGCGGGTCCGGTGAGCGTGATGGAGAGGAGTACGAGAGGAACCGACGACGTCGTTAAGTCCCTCCACTGGACGCCTGCTCGAACCTGGTGGATCTGGGCAGGACGCGGTGCGCACCCGTCGGCCAAGGGCTGGCGGGGAACTCCTGGGCCGGTTTGCCGATGCCGGCAGGGAGGCCATGAGGAAGGTCTGCGGCGTACTCATGGCGAGGCCGCAGGGACAAAGTCGGGCTCCTACTTCGTCGAGCGAATCACAGTGAACACGGGAATCACCCGGTCGCAGCTCCAGGCCGTGGGCATCCAGCCCGTTGGCCGGGATAGGTGCATCGACCGCTGAACGGGCCGGGTGGGGCGGAGCCGCCGTAGTAGTCCGAGGCCGGGAGAGCCGGTCACATGGCCAAGGGCGGCAGCGGATTCGAGAAGGGATGGAGGCTGCAATGCCGAAAGACGCGCTGCCGAACGGCAGCGCCAGCGCCTCGGCCCCGGTGGGGTCGTGGTCACGGGTATCGGAGATGCAGGCCAAACTTCACCGTTGGGCGGCGGCTGATCCTGGCCGCCGGTTCGACGACCTGTTCAACTTCGTGCATGACCCGGCGACGCTGATCGTGGCGTTCGATCGGGTCTCGGGCAACCACGGGGCACACACTCCCGGCGTCGACGGCCTGACGGTCACCGGCGTCGAGGAGCGCATCGGTGTTGCGGGGTTCCTAGACGACCTGCGAACTTCCCTGAAGGATGGTTCGTTCCGGCCTTTGCCGGTGCGGGAACGTAAGATCCCCAAACCGGGTGGGTCAGGAAAGGTCCGTGCCCTCGGGATTCCGACGGTGAGCGACCGGGTCGTGCAGGCCGCGCTGAAACTCGTGCTGGAACCGATCTTCGAGGCCGACTTCGAGCCGGTCTCCTATGGGTTTCGGCCCAACCGGCGTGCTCAGGATGCGATCGCTGAGATCCACCATTTCGGCACCCGAGGCTATCGGTGGGTGCTGGATGCGGACATCGAGGCGTGCTTCGACCGGATCGACCACACGGCCCTGATGGACCGGGTGCGTTCCCGGGTGAAGGACAAACGCATTCTGGCGCTGGTCAAAGCGTTCTTGAAAGCCGGGATCTTGACCGAGCTCGGTGAGAACAAGAGCACCACGACCGGGACACCGCAGGGCGGCATCCTGTCTCCGCTGCTGGCCAACATCGCCTTGTCGGTGCTCGATGAGTATCTGATGCAGCCGTGGAAGAGCAGCGGGTCGATGTCGAGCGAGGGCAAGCGCGGATACCGTCGCCGCAAGGGGCTGCCGACATGGCGACTGGTTCGCTATGCCGACGACTTCGTCGTCTTGGTCCATGGGACCGAGCACGACACGCAGGTGGTGCGCGAGGACATCGCGAAAGTGCTGGAACCGATCGGGCTGCGGCTGTCACCGGCCAAGACCCGGATCGCGCATCTGAGCGATGGGTTTGACTTTCTGGGGTTCCGCATCCAGTGGCGCCGCAAGAGGGGAACCGATAAATGGCACGTCTATACCTTCGTCGCTGACCGGCCCATCCGGTCGTTGAAGGCCAAGATCCGTGCTCTGATCCACAGGAAGTCACAACAAGACCTGGGATCGGTGCTGATCAGGCTCAACCAGATCATGCGCGGCTGGGCCAACTACTTCAAGCACGCCGTGGCCAAGGACCGGTTCTGCGCACTTCACCAGTTCGTGTGGTGGAGGCTGATCCGGATGCTGCAGGGCCGGCGCCGCTGGAGCTGGAAGGACGTCCGACGTCATTTCACCACCCCGACCGGGCGGTGGCTGCCCATCACGGCGACGGGCGGGACCGAGTTGTTCGACATCGCCAAGGTGGCGGTGACCCGCTACCGCTGGCGCGGCAACAACATCCCCAATCCCTGGAATTCACCCATATGACGGCAGAGACCGTGGAGAGCCCGTTGCGTTGAGAGGCGCACGGCGGGTTCGGCGAGCGGCTTGAGGAGACGGGTTCAGAGAGATCTGAGCACCGCGCCTCAAGCCGACTCGACTCTGGCACGAATGCGGTGGTGACAGTGCGTGCTCAGGAAAGCAGGATCCGCTGCCGCAGCAGGGCGAAGCCGGCTCGGCCGTACATCTGACGTTTCAGCAGCTTGGCCTTGGTGTTGGGTGCCTTCCATGGGGCCGTTGCCGTAGGGCAGGGTCAGCCCGGCGATGACGGCCTGTTGGTCCTTTTCCAGGCCGAGGGCGAAGCTGTGCAAGGCGAGCAGGTCATCGGCGCGTACTGTGCTGATCCAGTCGTCAAGGTCGTGACCGCGACGCTGGGTGAGGATGGCGGCGAACTCCCGCACCCGCGAGGCCAGGGCCGTCAGGTGCGGGCAGGCGGGAATCAGCTCCTCCAGGTGGCGGCGGTGGTGAGGCGGTAGGTCGTCGGGGCGGCTCATGAGCCAGGAGACCAGCCGGCGTGGTGAGGGCGGGGTGCGGTCGGGGTCGGCGCGACCTTGGTTGTCGAAGGTCTGGCCCCGGCCAGCCGCAAGACCCGCTGAATCCATTCCTCCAGCCTCGTGGAGGCCGGCGGCGCGGACGCCTGGTCCATCTCGGTGACTCCCTTGCGATTGGGCTGGCGACGCCCTGGAGGCAAGTTTTGCCTGGGCAAGGACCGGCCTGGGAAGGCTGCGGGGTTTTCGTCTGAGAGCGTCGGAAACAATGCCGACCATAACTCTTAGTCACTGATGCAACGCAGATTGCGAGCAACGCCATGATCAAAGCTTTCCTCGTCGTCCTGGCGTTCGCCATCGCGGTGCTGATCACACTGGTTGTGCTGTCCCGCCCGCGCACAGCGCGCTGATCCGATCCAAAAGCCGCCCCGGGCCTCGGACATCCGCACTGCGTCTCGGCGTCACCGGCCCACGCGCCGGCCGCGTGACTCATCCAGCCGATGGTCGAGACCGAGGCCGCACAGCAGCCGTTCGACCTGGGCACAAAGGCCGCACACGGTCAGCATGCCGCCCCGCTCCTGGAGGCGCTGCTTGGCCCGAAAGAGCACGCGCAGCCCGGAGCAGTCCATAAGCGGCACCTGGCCCAAGCCCACCTCGACCCAGGGACCGCCCACCATGGCGATCTCGTCGAGCACGGCTCCCAGCAGCTCGGCGGTAGCCAGGTCGACCTCACCGCGCACGTGCACCACGGTGCGCCAGGCTTCGATCTCCACGCTGACATCCAGCCGCTGCAACGCATCCTCCGGATGGATCCACAGCCTCACCGGGGGCTACTCGGGAATGTGTCTTTCTTGCAGGCCAGCACAGCCGCGGCCCGCCGTCACCCCCCAGCCAGATAAACCCGCGCCCATTTTCGCCCCACCCACCATAGGTGGCAGTGGGTGTGCCCGGCTTAGCGTACGTTTTCGTTCCGCTGCACCGACCTCCGAATCGGGCGTCAGAGTACGGTGGAACGAAAGCACACGCTTGTACCCTCCGCAACCACGGCCGTCCCGGATCTCCGAGCGTCGGCCAGGTTGCGGGACGCCTTGTGGGATGGGCCGACCTGGGACAACAGGATGATCTTCAGTCGTCCCGGAATCGGACGTTTGCGGGACGCGATCCTCATGCCGAAGGCCTTGGCGTGCGTTTTCGGGGTGCCACCGGAATACGGCTGACACGGGCCGCCAGAGGCCATAGCCGCTGGGGACTTCTCGGACGTGGGTTACTGGACAGTGTTTCCGCAGGTGACCTAGCTGTCCGAGAACGTGTACGTTTCCGGACGACGGGCGGCTGGGCTTGCAACGTCGCATGTCAGAGGCTCGGCGGCCCGAATCTGCCGTATTCCGGTGGCACCCCATGTGGGCCGGACCCCTTCGAGAGTCCTGGGCCGACACTGGTGGATTCTTCACTCGCTATCTCGTGCTCGCCAGCGGCCCGACCGGCCGGGGGAAGCGTGCGACGAACCGTGCTCCGCAAGAGCTGTCTTCGATTGTGAGGGTGCCGCCATGGGCTTCGGCGATCTGCCGAGCGATAGCCAGGCCCAGGCCACTGCCGCCGGAGTCCTTGGCGCGGGCGTCTTGCAGGCGAATGAAGCGCTGGAAGACGAGTTCCCGCTGCTCGGGCAACACCCCGCTCCCGTCGTCGTGGACCTCCAGCACCGCCACGTCGCCCCGGTGCTCGACGGTGACCGTGACGCTGGTGCGGGCGTGGCGTTCGGCGTTGTCCAGGAGGTTGTGCAGCAGTCGTTCCAGGCCGATCCGTTCGCCATAGACCATCACGCCGCTGCTGAACCTCCTGACCACCCTGACCTTGCTTTGCTGGCGGTCGCGCTGCCGATGGTCGAGCTCGCCGTCCACCAGTACGGCGAGGTTGAGTAAGTCGTGCTGACCGACGATGCCCGCGTCAAGTCGGGAGAGCTCCAGCAGGTTGGTCAGCAAGTCCTGTAGCCTCTCGACGGTTTCCAGCAGCTTGTTACCGGTTTCCCCCCAGTCGGTCTCCTCCGGCTCCATGAGCGCTTCCTCGATCTCGGTACGCATGGCCGCGAGCGGGTGGCGCAGGTCATGGGAGGCGTCCGAGGCGAACCTCAACTGCTGCTGGATCGCTGCCTGGGCACGTTCCAACGTTTGGTTGGTGCTCTGCGCAAGCTTCTTGAACTCGTCATCATGGTTCGGCAGCGGAACCCGCTCGCTCAGATTGGAAGGCCGGATCGTGGCGAGTTTCCCGCTGATGGCGCACACCGGCTTGAGGGTCTTGCTCATCATCCAGTACGTCCCGAGCGCAGTGGTCGCGATCAACAGAAGTGAACCGCCGATGAGTCCGGCCAGGACGGCCGCGTTTCCATAGAGCGGAGGCTGGGGAGCGGCCATCAGCAGCAGCAGGGTGGCGGAAGCGCAGACCAGCGCCATGACAGCGCTCGCCACGGTGGTCACACGGGTTTTGACGGAGCAGTGATGCCATACGCTCAAGGTGATCACCCCAGCAGCGTCCTGGGTGCGGCTGCGGACGAGATACCGGTCCAAACAGCGGATGAGTTCTCCCTATTCCGGGGGGCAGACCAAGTAAGCCGGAAAGGGGCAACGGCGGTCGGCACACAGAACAGAATATTCACTCTGTCCGGTCACCCAGAGGCGTCATCCCAGGTCAACGCCTCCACACTGGTTCCCTCGCCGATTCAGTCCCGTGAAGCGTTCGGCGGCAGACCGCCGAAATCCGCCCTCGCCGAGCGGCACAACGAACCGTGTGGCACCGGTCGTTGCCCCTTTCCGGCTTACTTGGTCTGCCCCCCGCCTCGCCGGATTGTCACCGGCCACCGCGGCACGTGCGAGGCACCGACCGTCCGGCCGCGGCAGGCGGAAGATCCGGGGGCTAGGCCCGCTGGGGGTTGAGGATCTCGGTGGGGCGCAGGAAGCCGAAGTCGTGCGGGGCGAGCCCTCGATGCTTGCGCAACCATACTGTCGCCTCCGCGGCCGACATGGGCTTGGCGAACAGCCAGCCCTGGCCCAGATCGCACCCCATGTCCGCCAGGCGCTCGGCCACCTCGGCCGACTCGACGCCCTCGGCGACCGAACGCAGGCCGAGGGAGCGGACCAGGTCGACGATCGAGCGGACGATCCGCTCGTCGTCCTTGGACTCGCCGATCCGGCGGACGAACGAGGAGTCGATCTTGACCTCGGCCACCGGCAGACGCTGCAGGCGGACCAGCGAGGAGTAGCCGGTGCCGAAGTCGTCGAGCGCGAGCGGCACACCCAGCGAGGCCAGGGCGCGGACCGCGTCGGCGGTGTACGCCTGGTCGGTCATCAGGATGCGCTCGGTGACCTCCAGCTGGATCGCCTTGGGCGGCAGCCGGTATCGCGCCAGGCCCGCTCCCAACTGGTCGGAGAGCGCCGAGTCGAGAAGGTCGCGGGCCGAGACGTTGACGGAGATCTGCTCGTGCAGGCCGGTGTGCCACCAGTGGGCGGCCTGCTCCAGGGCCGCGTCGATGACGTATCCGGTGAGGTGGCGCATCAGATACGACTGCTCGGCCATCGGCACAAACTCTCCCGGGGAGATCATCCCCCGCTCCGGGTGGCGCCATCGCAGCAGCGCCTCCACGCCCCGCACCTGCCCTCCCGACAGGTCGAGCTTGGGCTGGTAGTGCAGCCGCAGCTCGGAGCGGTCGATGGCCCTGCGCAGGTCGCCGAGGAGGGTGAGCCGCTCGGGACTGTTGCGGTCCTTGTCGGCGGCGTAGATCTCGACCCCGGTCCTGCTCTCCTTCGCCAGGTACATCGCCACGTCGGAACGTTGCAGGAGCATCTCGAAGTCCGGTGCGTGGTCGGGGTAGATGGCGATGCCGAACGAGGCGTCCAGGTCGAAGCTCATGCCCTCCAGCCGTACCGGCTCGGTGATCGCCACCCGCAGGCGCGCCGCCACCTCCCTGGCCGCCGCGGCGTCCCTGACCGAGGGCAGCAGGACGGCGAACTCGTCGCCGCCGAGCCGGGCCACCACGTCGCCAGGACGGACGCTGTGGGTGAGCCGGTGCGCGACCATCTGCAGGAGCCGGTCGCCGACCGGGTGCCCGAGAGTGTCGTTGATCTCCTTGAACCGGTCGAGGTCGAGCAGGAACAGGCCGACCCGCTCGCCCTCCCGCGCCTCGGCGAGCGCCTCCTCCGTGCTGAGCACGAGCATCTTGCGGTTGGGCAGCCCGGTCAGGCCGTCGTGCATCGCCTGGTGGTCGCGGCGGACCGACATGCTGGCCGTGAAGTAGACGGCCAGCATGGGCGCCAGGAAGAGCGGCACCAGGGCCGGCGAGTGGTTCATCACCACCACGACGAGCGGGGCCAGGCCGAGCAGCCCGGCGTAGACGAGGCTCTGGTGACCGATCGTGGTCTTGATCACCCGGTGGATCGACCTGCGTTCGTGCAGCGCCACCGCGCCGGAGACCAGCGCGGCCCGGACCACGAAGTAGGCCAGCCCGGCCAGCCCGATCGCCAGCAGGTCGGCGCCGTCGGGCACCCCGGTGCCCACCGTGACGGGCCGGTCGCCGAAGAGGCCGAGCACCACCCCGGCGGCGGTGCAGGCCAGTGTCACCTGGGCGATGTTGAACATGACCCGGTGGCACGCCTTACGGGTGACCGCCCCGTTGACGACCATGGCGACCGCCTGCAGCAGCACCGCGATCGGCAGGCCGTAGTGGAGCAGCGCGGCGAAGGTGAACATGGTCGACGGGTAGGTGCCCCCCACGGTCAGCGACGACGACAGGACCACCGGCCGCAACTCGCCCAGCACGACAAGGACCGTGAGCATCCAGAACAGCGGGCTTCGGGCGAGTTCCACGATCTCGGCCGTGTCCATGCTCAGCTGGGACACGACCAGGACGACGAACCCGACCGAGATGACGGCGGCGAGATAGGCCCAGAGGGGCGATCCCAGACGCGGTCCGGTATCGCGGGTGTCGGTTGGGTCGGCCATGAGTAACAAAACCCCCATTAGTTCACTATGGGAGAGTACGGCCTACGGGCCACTTCGCGAAACCGATTGCGCACGGTCCGTCACTGAAAATTCACGCCTTCTTGCGCACGGCGGCGGGGCGGTCCTGTCACTCCTCGGGCCGCACCGTCACCTCCACCGCCGCCTCGGGCCCCTCGGCCAGCAGGACTCGCAAACCGGCCTCGTCGAGGATCGGCACGCCGAGCTTCACGGCCTTGTCGAACTTGGAACCCGCGTTCTCTCCGACCACCACGAAGGAGGTCTTCTTCGACACCGACGCCGCGACCTTGCCACCTCGGGCGGCCAGGGCCTCACCGGCCTCGTCACGGGTGAAGTCGGCGAGCGTGCCGGTCACCACGAAGGTCAGCCCGGCCAGGGTCTGCGGGAGCTGCTCGGCCGGCGGGTCGTCGACCATCCGGACCCCGGCGTCCGCCCAGCGCTTGATGATCTCCCGGTGCCAGTCGACCTCGAACCAGTCGCGGATCGCCGCGGCCACCCGCGGGCCGACGCCCTCGACCGCGGCGAGCTCCTCCTCGGAGGCCTTCGCGATCGCGTGGATGGAACCGAACTCCGCGGCGATCGCCTGGGCGGTCGGAGGGCCGACATGCCGGATGGAGAGCGCGACGAGCACCCGCCAGACCGGCTGGCTCTTGGCCTTCTCCAGCTGCTCCAGCATCTTCTCGGCGTTCTTGCTCGGCTCGCCGCTCTGGTTGGCGAAGAAGGTGACGATCTTCTGCTCGCCGCTCTCCGGATCGGTCTTGGGCAGCCCGGTGTCGGGATCACGGACCACCGACCTGATCGGCAGCAGCTGCTCGATCGTCAGATCGAACAGGTCTGCCTCGGTGCGGACCGGCGGCTCCTGCGGCGGCAGCGGCTGGGTCAGCGCGGTGGCCGCCACGTAACCCAGCCCCTCGATGTCGAAGGCCCTGCGGCCGGCCGCGAAGAAGATGCGCTCGCGGAGCTGGGCGGGACACGCCCTGGTGTTGGGGCAGCGCAGGTCGGCGTCGCCCTCGTTCTCGTACGCCAGCTCGGTGTCGCACTCCGGGCAGCGCTCCGGCATCACGAACGCCCGCTCGGCGCCGTCGCGCAGGTCGACGACCGGACCGACGATCTCGGGGATGACGTCGCCCGCCTTGCGCAGCACCACGGTGTCGCCGATCAGCACCCCCTTGCGCGCGACCTCGGAGGCGTTGTGCAGCGTGGCCCGCTCGACGGTGGAACCGGCCACCACGATCGGCTCCATGACCCCGTACGGCGTGACCCTGCCGGTGCGGCCCACCGCGACCTGGATGTCGAGGAGCCTGGTGTTGACCTCCTCGGGAGGATACTTGTAGGCGATCGCCCAGCGGGGGGCCCTGCTGGTCGAGCCCAGGTTGTGCTGGAGCTCGATGCGGTCGACCTTGACCACGACGCCGTCGATCTCGTAGGCCGGGTCGTGACGGTGCTCGTTGTAGAAGTCGATGAAGGCGTTGATGCCCTCAAGGTCGTCGACGACCCGGTAGAGGTCGCTGACCGGCAGGCCGAACGCCGCGAGCCGGTCGTAGATCTCCGACTGGGTGCGGGGCGGGGCGGTCCCCTCCCACTTGCCGATCCCGTGGACGATCATGTGCAGCGGCCGCTGCGCGGTGACGCGCGGATCCTTCTGCCGCAGGGAACCCGCCGCGGAGTTGCGCGGGTTGGCGAACGGCGCCTTGCCCGTCTCGACCAGCTGCTCGTTGAGCTTCCTGAACTCCTCGACCGGGATGTAGACCTCGCCCCTGACCTCCACCAGGTCGGGCACGTCGTCGCCGGTCAGGCGGTGCGGCACGTTGGCGATCGTGCGGACGTTGGCCGTCACGTCGTCACCGACGCGGCCGTCGCCCCTGGTGGCCCCCCTGGTCAGGCGGCCCTTCTCGTAGACCAGTGCGATCGCCAGACCGTCGATCTTCAGCTCGCACAGGTAGGGCGCGGGGTCGCGCTCGGCCAGCCGCTCGGCCCTCGCCCGCCAGGCGGCGAGATCCTCGGCGTTGAAAGCGTTGTCGAGGCTCTCCATCCGCTGCAGGTGCTTGACCGGATTGAAATCGCTGGAGATCGGCGTGCCGATCTTCTGGGTGGGGGAGTCGGGCGTGCGGAGGGTCGGGCTCTCCTCCTCCAGCTCACGCAGCTCGCGCATCCACCCGTCGTACTGGGCGTCGCTCACGGTGGGCGAGTCGAGCACGTGGTAGCGCCAGTTGGCCTCCTCGACCAGCTCGGTCAGCTCCGCGTGCCGCTCCAACGCCCGCACCGGCACGCCCTCGACCTCAGCGCCCATCGCCGCTTCTCCCCTCGTCGTCGGCCAAGCCAAACGTATCCTCGAGCACCGACAGTCCGCGTCCTTCCTTACCCCGAGTTGAAGCCCCCGGCGGCCGGGATCACTCGCCGGGGTCGTCCTGCAGCACCCGGGCGGCCTTGCGGCAGGTGGCCAGGGCCGCCCTGGCGTAGGCGGGCGAGGCCCCGGCCAGGCCGCAGGCCGGGGTGAGCACCACCTGCGAGGCCAGCGTCGCGGCGGGGAAGCCGAGACGGCGCCAGAGCTCGACGGCCGGTCCGGCGACCACTCCGACGTCGGGGAGCCTCGCGTCCGTCCCCGGCACGACACCGAGGAAGAGAGCCGTCCCCGCCTCGACGGTCTCGCCGATCGCGTCCTCGTCGCGCCTGTTCAGCAGGTGGGCGTCGAGCGAGACGCCCGCCGCGCCCGCCGCGCGCAGCACGCGGAAGGGCACGGCGGGGGCGCAGCAGTGCACGACGGCGAACGTCCCCGCGGGGAACACCGCGCCGAGCCGGTCCGCGGCGACCTGGCGGTCGACCGCGGCCAGCCGCCCGAAACCCGAGGCGGTCGGCACCGTGCCCGCGAGGACGCCCGGCAACCCCGGCTCGTCGATCTGCACCACGATCTGCGAGGCCCCCGGCACCCTGCGGCGCACGTCGGCGACGTGCGCGGCGAGCCCCTCGGCCAGGGACTCCACCAGATCGCGCACCGCCCCCGGGTCGGCGAGCGTCTTGTCGCCGTGTCTGAGCTCGACCGCTCCGGCCAGCGTCCACGGCCCGCACACCTGGATCTTGAAGGGCCCCTCGTACCCCTGGGCCGCCTCCTCCAGGGCGTCGAGGTCGCGGATGAGATGGTCGCGGGCGCGTTTGAGGTCACGGCCCGGCCGGTCGGCGAACCGCCAGCCCGACGGCTGTACCTCAACGGGCATCTCCAGCAGGAGCGACGCGGTGCGCCCGATCATGTCGGCGCCGACGCCCCGGGCGGGCAGCTCCGGCAGGTACGGCAGCGCGGGCGACTCGCCGAGGACCACCCTGACCGCCTCGGCGTGGTCCTCCCCCGGATGCGACCCGATGCCGGTGGCGGTCGCCTCACCCCATGGGTACTGGCTCAAGACTGCTCCTGGTTTCGCGTTGGGAGGCAGGCGGGACCCGCCCGCCCAGGCCAGCTTATGACCGCCGGATCACGCCTTCGGCCCGGGGAATCCCGCCGCGCCGTGACGGCACGCGCCCGGGAACGAGAGCCCGTGGCGGCACCGCCCCCTCGTGGATCATGGACCGGCGCGCCCGTAGGGTGTGGGAATGAGACTCACGAAATTCGGACACGCCTGTGTCCGCCTGGAGAAGGACGACTCCGTTCTCGTGATCGACCCGGGCTCCTTCAGTGAGGAGTCCGCACTCGACGGGGCACGGACCGTGCTCATCACCCACGAGCACTTCGACCACGTGGAGGCGGGCCGGCTGCGCCGGGCGGCCGAGGCCGACCCGTCCTTGGAGATCTGGACCAACGAGGGCGTGGCCGCCACGCTGACCGACGTCCCCGCGAAGATCCAGGTGGTACGGCACGGCGACGCGTTCGACACGGCCGGCTTCGGGGTGAGGGTCGTCGGCGAGTGGCACGCCCCCAACCACCCGGACCAGCCGATCGTGCGCAATGTCGGTTTCCTCGTGGACGAGGAGGTCTTCTACCCGGGGGACGCGTTCACCCCGCCGGGCGTCGAGGTGCCCACGCTCCTGGTGCCGACCAACGCGCCGTGGATGAAGGCGTCGGAGATGGTCGAGTACCTGCGCCAGGTCCGCCCGGACAGGGCCTTCTCCACCCACGACGGCCTGCTCAACGACATCGGGCTCGGCCTGGTCGACATGTGGCTGGACATGGAGTCGAAGAAGCAGAAGGCCGAGATGCGCCGTCTCAAGCCCGGCGAGTCGGTCACCCTGCCCTGACGCGGACCTGCTCGCCCGGGCCGGGAACCGGGCGCGGGGACGCGACCGCCGAGGACGTGCCCGCTCGGCGGCGGAGGGGGCTCAGCGGGCCGAGGCGATGGTGGCCGAGCCGATCACGGTGTCGCCGAGGTAGAGCACCGCGGCCTGGCCCGCCGCGACCCCGGTGGCCGGGGCGTCCAGCGTGATGTGCACCTCCCCGCCGGACAGCCGGGCCCGGCAGCCGTACACCTCGCCGTGCGCGCGGAGCTGGACCGTGCAGGTCAGCGGCTCGCGCGGCTCGCCGGTCGGGCCGTTCCAGACCGGGCGCCCCGCGACGATCTCCGTGACCGCCAGGGACGAGCGCGGACCGATCGTGACCGTGTTGGAGACCGGCTCGATGGACAGCACGTAGCGCGGGCGGCCGTCGGGGGCCGGGCGGTCGATGCGCAGGCCCTTGCGCTGGCCGACCGTGAAGCCGTAGGCGCCCTCGTGCCCGCCCACGACCTCGCCGGACTCGTCGACGATCGGACCCGGCACCGCGCCGAGACGGTCGGCGAGGAAGCCCCTGGTGTCGCCGTCGGCGATGAAGCAGATGTCGTGGCTGTCGGGTTTGTCGGCCACCATGAGCCCGCGCCGCGCGGCCTCCTCGCGCACCTGGGCCTTGGTGGAGTCGCCCAGCGGGAAGATCGCGTGACCGAGTTGCTCCCTGGTGAGCACGCCCAGCACGTACGACTGGTCCTTGCCCTCGTCGGGGCTGCGGCTCAGCACGCCGTCGGTGACACGCGCGTGGTGCCCGGTGGCCACCGCGTCGAAGCCCAGCGCGAGGGCGCGGTCGAGCACCGCCTCGAACTTGATCTTCTCGTTGCAGCGCAGGCACGGGTTGGGCGTGCGGCCGGCGGCGTACTCGCTGACGAAGTCCTCGACCACGTCGCGGTGGAACCGCTCGGCCATGTCCCAGACATAGAAGGGGATGCCGATCACGTCGGCGGCCCTGCGGGCGTCTCGCGAGTCCTCGACCGTACAGCACCCGCGGGCGCCGGTCCGATAGGACTGGGGATTGGCCGAGAGGGCGAGGTGGACACCGGTGACGTCATGGCCCGCCTCGGCGATGCGGGCGGCCGCCACGGCGGAGTCGACGCCGCCGGACATGGCGGCAAGCACACGAAGACTCATAACCCCTTGAGCGTACCCGCGTTGGCGGGCACCCCGTCGGGCTGGGAGAATCCGGGGTCATGCGACTGTTCGGGCGGAAGAACGAGCCCGCCGCCGACCCTGCCGACGGTATCGGCGAGTTCTGGGCGTGGTGGGCGGAGGCGAGACCGGAACTGGACGCGATGGTCGCCGCCGGCGAGGCCGAGCGGCTGGCCGAGTGGATCGGGCCCGCGGTGCTGGTCGTCCACCCGTCGCTGGTGTGGGAGATCGCCCCCGGCCGGAGCGCCGACCAGGCCCTCGTGGTCACCTCGGCCGGCGACCCCGAACTGCGCCCCATCGCGCATCGCTGGGCCGCCGCGGCGCCGCCCGCCGACGGCCTGTGGGAGTTCCACCCGTCCCGGCGGGCCAACCCGCACGCGATGGACCTCACGCTCGACGTGGGCGGCTACGAGTTCGCGCTCGACAAGCTCGTGCTCGGCCTGCGCGCCCCGCACGGCAACCCCCGGGTCGACGTGGTCGCCTACCATCCGATCTTCACCATCCTGGACGACGAGACGCGCACCGAGGCGGCGCTGCTCGCCCTCGACTGGCTGCTCGGCGAGGACGACGTGGCCCGCTGGGTGGGTGACATCTCCGCCGCGGCCTTCGAGCCGATCGACGCGGTGCCCGCCGTGCACCTGCCGAGCGTGGTCTCCGATCTGGCCTCGGGCTACCGGGACGAGCAGTGGGCGCTACTGGAGGGTGAGACCGCCACCGGCGCCCGCCTGATCGCCACCGCCCGATACCCGCTCCGCCCGGTCGACCATCCGCTGTTCGACCAGCACATCGCCATCACGCTGCCGTACGCGCACCGCGACGCCGAAGGGCTGCCCACCGGCCCCTCGCTGGAGGCGCTGCGCGACTTCGAGGAGCGTCTCGCCGGGCGGATCAGCAGGCTGAACGGCCAGGCCCTGCTCGCCGCGCACATGAGCGCCGAGGGGCAGCGGGTGCTGCACGTCTACGCCGACCCGGTGAGCGAGACGGCCATCCACGCCAAGGAGCTCATCGTGAGCTGGGAGGAGGGGCGGCCCCGGGTCGACGTGGTCGGCGACCCCGGCTGGATCGCCATCTCGCCCTTCCTGACCTAGGAATCCCCGGCACGGTCTTGAGTACCGGCCCTCAGAGCCGTACGGATCAGCTCAGACCCGCGCGGCGGGCGCGCTCGACGGCGAGGCCGATGATCTCGGCCAGCCGGTCCACATCGGCCTCGGTCGAGGTGTGGCCGAGGGAGAAGCGCAGCGAGCCGCGCGCCCGGAAGCCGTCGGCGCCCATCGCGAGCAGGACGTGGGACGGCTGGGCGACACCTGCCGAGCAGGCCGAGCCCGTCGAGCACTCCACGCCCTTGGCGTCCAGCAGCATGAGCAGCGCGTCGCCCTCGCAGCCGGGGAAGGAGAAGTGGGCGTTGCCCGGGAGGCGGTTCACCGGGTCGCCGTTGAGGATCACATCGGGCACCGCCTCACGGACCCGGCGGATCAGGTCGTCGCGGAGCGCGGCCAGCCTGGTCGAGGTCTCGGCCTGCCGGGCCACCGCGGTCCGCACGGCCGTGGCGAAACCGGCGATGGCGGGGGCGTCGAGCGTGCCGGAGCGGACATCTCGCTCCTGACCGCCACCGTGCAGTACCGGCACCGGGTCGACGCCCCGGGCGAGCAGCAGCGCGCCGACGCCCATCGGGCCGCCGACCTTGTGACCGGAGAGCGTCAGCGCGTCGATCCCCGAGTCGGCGAAGACCACCGGGATCTGACCGACCGCCTGGACCGCGTCGGTGTGGAAGGGGACGCCGTACTCGCGGGCCACCTCGGCGAGCGCGTGGACGGGCTGGACGGTGCCGACCTCGTTGTTGGCCCACATGACGCTGGCCAGCGCGACGCTGCCCGGGTCGCGCTCGATGGCCTCGCGCAGGGTCTGCGGATGCACCCGGCCGAACTCGTCGACGTCGAGCAGCTCGACGGTCGCACCCTGGTGATCGCTCAGCCAGTGCGCGGGGTCCAGGGCGGCGTGGTGCTCGACGGCGCTGATCAGGATCCTGTCCGCGCCCCCGGCGCGACGGGCCCAGTACAGGCCCTTGATGGCGAGATTGTCGGCCTCGGTGCCGCCCGCGGTGAAGACGACCTCGCTGGGACGGGCGCCGAGCGCGGCGGCGATGGTCTCCCGCGACTCCTCCACGACCTGGCGGGTGCGGCGGCCGGCGGCGTGCAGGGAGGACGCGTTGCCGACCTGGCCCAGTTGGGCTGTCATCGCCTCGATCGCCTCGGGAAGCATCGGCGTGGTCGCCGCGTGATCGAGATAGGCGGACTGCACGGCCGCATCCCCTCCCCCACATCGCTGTCAACCTTCCAAGGGTATCCGTGCTCGGGAAGGGCCTCACCCCCGGAGTTGACCGCTAAACCGTCCAGACGGTACAGTAGCGGCCATGAGACGGGGTGAACTGTTGGACGCGGCAGAGGATCTGCTCTCCGACCAGGGCTCCCAGGCGCTCACCCTGGCGACCGTCGCCGAGCGCGCCGGATGCAGCAAAGGCGGCCTGCTCTACCATTTCAGCACCAAGGAAGCCCTGATCAAGGGCATGGTCGAGCGGCTGATCGAGGAGTTCGACGAGCTCATCGCCGCCCAGGGCCACGACACCTACACCAAGAACTATCTGGCGGCCACGTTCGCCGCCGTGCGGAGCGGCAGGCTGCGGCGCTGGGCCGTGGTGACCGGAGCCTCCGGCAACCTCTATCTTCTGGCACCGCTGCGGGTGGCGATGGCCCGATGGCATCGCGAGGGGCTCGACAGCGAGCCCGACCCGGAGGCGGCGCAGATCGTGCGCCTCGCCTGCGAGGGACTGTGGGACGTGGCGAGCCACGACCCCGATCTCTATGACGACGAGCACTACGAGAGTCTGAAACGGCGTCTGCTGGCCATGCTGCCCGCCTGACCCTGATAGGCCCCTGACACCTTCTTCTCCTGGTTCCCCTGACACCCCTCACTCGCCCGCGCGCCTGATCGCGTGCCCGGCCGGGGAAAACCCATCACACAAATTGGTGGTCGCTTCCGCACGCGCGAAAGCGACCGTCTTTGGTGTGCCCGTTCACCGGTTTGTCAAAACATTTATTGAAGGGATTGAGCATGACCCGCGACCTGAGAACGGCTCGAACCGGGGCGGTTCTCACATTCGTGCTGGCCGGTCTGATGTGTGGATCGATGACCGTGCGCATTCCGGCGCTCTCCGACAAGCTCGGCCTGTCCGAGGCGTCGGTCGGTGTCACCCTCCTCGTATGGGGGCTGGGAGCGCTCATCACCATGCAGTCGATGCGCGCCGTGATGGCGCGCTTCGGCAGCCGGAGCATCCTCCGGGTCGCAGCCCCCCTCACCGCGACCACCCTGGCCCTGCTGGCGGTGGCGCCGTCGTTCCCCCTGGCCGTGGCCGCGAGCGGCCTGTTCGGCATGGCGTTCGGCGCGGTGGACGTCGCGATGAACGCGCAGGGATCGGTGGTCGAGCGCGCCTACGGCCGCCCGCTGATGAACGGCATGCACGCCGGCTGGTGCGCCGGAGCGATCGGCGCGGGCCTGCTGGGCACCGCGGCGATCGCGGCCGGGCTCTCGATCACCGCCCACCTGGTGCTGATCGCCCTGCTCTCGCTCCCCGCGACGGTCCTGATCAGCCGCACCTACCTGCCCGACCCGACGGTGGTCTCCGGCACCGCCCCCGCCGCGCCCCGCCGCCGGATGCCTCCGGTGATCTACCTGCTCGGCGTGATCGCCTTCTGCGCGTTCATGGTGGAGGGCACGGTCGCCGACTGGAACGGTCTGTACCTGCGGGACGCGCTGGGTGCCCCGGAGGCGGTGGCCGCCCTGGGTTACCCGATCTTCGAGGCGGGCATGCTGGCCGGGCGGCTGGCCGGTGACCGGGTCCGGGCCCGCTTCGGCGCCCGCGGCATGATGGTCGCCTCGGGCCTGGCCACCGCCGCGACCTTCGGCGTGGTCATCACGGCCCCCAGCGCACCGGTCGCCCTCGCGGCCATGCTGTTCGTGGGCGTCGCCGTGGCGACGGTCTCGCCGATGGCCATGTCCCTGGCGGGCGAGGCGACCGGCACCCCGGGACCCGCCATCGCCCAGACCGGTGCGATGGGCTACGCGGGACTGCTGCTGGGCCCGGTGATCATCGGTTTCCTCTCCGATCTGGCCACGCTCAGGACGAGTCTCGGCATCGCCGTGCTGCTCGGTGTCCTGATCGCCGCGGTCGCGTGGTTCCTGCCCCGCCACCGCGCGGCGGCCGTCCCCGCGGAGACCGCCAGGCGAGAGCTCTCGATGGCGGCCTGACCCGGGAACGCGAGACGGCACCGCACATGTCGTGCGGTGCCGTCTCGTTCCCATCACCCCGCGTGTACCCCGTACCCTTGCCGGGTCACTTGCGCTTGATGACCTCCTGGGTCAGCTGCGGGACCACCTCGTGCAGGTCGCCCACGACGCCGAAGTCGGCGAGCTCGAAGATCGGCGCCTCGGGGTCCTTGTTGATCGCGATGATCGTCTTGGCGGTCTGCATGCCGGCCCGGTGCTGGATGGCACCGGAGATGCCCGCCGCGATGTAGAGCTGCGGCGAGACGGTCTTGCCGGTCTGGCCGACCTGGAACTGGTGCGGGTACCAGCCGGCGTCGGTGGCGGCGCGGGACGCGCCGACGGCCGCGCCGAGCGAGTCGGCCAGTTCCTCGATGATCGAGAACTTGTCGGCCGAGCCGACACCCCGGCCACCGGAGACCACGATCGCGGCCTCGGTGAGCTCCGGGCGCGCACCCTTCTCCTGCTTGACCCGCTCCACGATCCTGGCGCCCTTGGCGGCGTCGGACACGGTGAAGGAGACCTGCTCCTCGGTCCCCGCGCCCGCGGCGGCCTCGACCGGCGTCGAGTTGGGGCGGACCGCGATGATCGGGGTGCCCTTGGTCACGCGCGACCTGACGTTGACGCCGCCGCCGAAGATGGACTGGTCGGCGACCAGGCCGTCCTCGATGCCCACGACGTCGGTCAGCACACCAGAGTCGATCTTGATAGCGAGGCGGCCGGCGATCTCCTTGGCCTCGGCGGTCGCGGCCACGAGCACCGCACTCGGCGACTTCTCGGCCACGAGGTGGGCGAGCAGCTCGGCCTTGGGGGCGACGACGTAGTCGCTGACCTCGGCGGAGTCGGCCACATAGATCTTCTCCGCGCCGTACTCGGCCAGCTTGGCCGCGGCCTCGGGCGCGTAGCCCGCGCCGGTCCAGACCGCCGACGGAGCGCCCAGCTTCCTGGCGAGCGTCAGCAGCTCAAGGGTGACCTTTTTGACCTGGCCCTCGACGTGCTCGACCAGAACGAGAATCTCAGACATTTCCAGCTACCCCCGCTCTCAGACGAACTTCTTCGACGCGAGGAAGTCGGCGGCCTTCACGCCACCGTCGCCCTCGTCCCTGACCACCGTGCCCGCCGCGCGCGGCGGAGCGGCCGCGAAGTCGACGACCTCGCTCCAGGAGCCGGCCAGACCCACCCGGGAGGCGTCGATCTCGGCCTCGGCGACGCCGAGCTTCTCGACCGGCTTCTTCTTGGCGGCCATGATGCCCTTGAAAGACGGGTAGCGCGGCTCGTTGATCTTCTCCACCACGGAGACGACGGCGGGCAGCGAGGCCTCGACCCTGTCGTAGCCGTAGTCGGTGACGCGCTGGATGGAGATGGCGCCCTTGTCGATCTGGACCTGATTGGCGAAGGTGAGCTGCGGCACGCCGAGGCGCTCGGCCAGCATGGCGGCGAGGACCCCGGTGCGGGCGTCCGTCGACTCCGAGCCAAGTACGACCAGATCGAAACTGATCTTCTTGAGAGCCTGCGCCAGGGCGTGCGAGGTGCCCAGCGCGTCCGAGCCGTGCAGCGCGTCGTCCACCAGGTGGACAGCCTTGTCCGCGCCCATGGCCAGGGCCTTGCGGATGGTGTCGCTCGCCTTGTCGGGACCCATGGTGAGAACGGTCACCTCACCGCCATGAGCCTCCTTCAGGCGCAGCGCCTCCTCGACCGCGTATTCGCACAACTCGTTGATGACGCCGTCGGCGGCGTCGCGATCGAGCGTCTTGTCATCGGACCTCAGCTTGCGCTCGGTCGCCGTGTCGGGGACCTGCTTCACGCAGACGACGATGTTCATGGCTGGTGGCCGACCTCCCGTGGTCGCTTACGCCACCGCGTCACTGCGGTTGGCGCCGGATACTCGGTGCGTACACGCGGGGCACGTGCACACTTTGCCAAGACTGCCAGGTGCCCGAGAGCGGTGTGGCAGCGGGTGGCCCGGTTGGGACGCGCCCGTCCCTACCCCGAGCCTATGTTACTTTCCAGTAGCTTAGCCGCAAACCACCGGGCCGGACGGCTCACGACCGGGACCCCAGAGCCCCCAGGGGACCCTCGACCACCATACCGAACTATATTCCGGTACCTGCGCGCGGGCCCTCACTACGGAAACGTACCCGGGAACCGGCCTGGGGAGCCCTGCCCGTTCAGCTGGCCACCAGGATCCCGACCAGGACGAAGACGACGGTGCCCAGCGCGAGTGCCAGGGTGATCGTGCTGAAGAACGTGCTGAGGGCCGCCCACAGCGCGACGGCCCCGGCTCCCGCGGACAGGGCGAGGATCGTGCGCCCGCGGTCCCTGCGGGCGAACAGGGCGATGCCCGCGTCGATGAGCATCGCCGAGCCGTACCCGGTCAGCAGCAGCAGAGCCACCTCGGGCAGCGGTTCCCTGGCGGTCGCGGCCATCAGCGAGACGAGCAGGCCGGTGCCGACGACCCAGCGGCGGTGCAGCACGACTCTGCGACGCTCGCGGGCCTCCTCCAGCGTGGGCCTGCCCTTCTGCGGGCGGGGGCGATCGCCCGGCCGCCACTCCCGGGTGGTGAGGCCGTGCATCCCGCTCTCCACCACGGCACGGGGCCGCGGCGGGCCCACCACGGGGGCCGCCCCCAGCCGGGCCGACAGCGCGCCCGCGTCAGGCCGGGCGGCGGGGTCGCGCAGCAGGCACTCCCGCAGCAGCGGCTCCAGCCAGCCGGGAACGCCTTCGAGGTCGGGAGGGTGGTGGACGACGCGGTAGCCGATCGCCGACGCCGGGCCCGTGCCGTAGGGGTGCCGCGCCGTGGACGCGTACGCCAGCGTCGCCCCGAAGGCGAAGACGTCGGCCTCGGCACCTGACCCGGTGCCCTCCAGCACCTCGGGCGCCAGATAGCCGGGCGTGCCGAGCACCGCCCCCGAGGCGGTGACCGAGGGCGAGTCGAGCGCGCAGGCGATGCCGAAGTCGATGACGACCGGCTCGCCGTCGGTCAGGATCACGTTCGCGGGTTTGAGGTCGCGGTGCACCACCCCCGCGGCGTGCACGGCCGCCACGGCCTCGGCCAGACCGCGCGCCAGCCGTACGAGATCGTCGCCCGCGACCGGCCCGTCCGCGCCGACCACCTCGCTGAGCGGGCGACCCTGCACGTAGCGGGTGACCAGGTAGGGGCGTGCCCCGTCAAGGGAGGCGTCCAGGACCTCGGCGACGTGCGGGCCCCGGACCAGCCGCATGGTCTCCACCTCGCGGGCCAGCCTGGTCAGCGCCGTCGCGTCGGCCGCGACGTGGGGATGCAGGATCTTGACCGCCACCGTACGCCCCTCGGGGTCCAGCGCCAGGTGGACCTCGCCGAAACCTCCGGCCCCCAGTCTCGACAGCAGGCGGTAGGGGCCAAGACGTTCACCGTCCGGTGCGACCATGCGACTCCTTCCGGTGGATCTCCTCCATCGTGCCGCAGAGAGGGCGATCCCGCATCGGCTGGATGTCAGGAAACACCCATCAACGGACATGGGATGCAAGCTAGAGGTTTCCCATCGACCACATCCGGTAACCGGGCTTGGGACCGGCTTGGTATCGCTCTTCAGGAATCGCCCAAGAAGCCGGGGCCGGCCTCGCCCCGGAGACCACCGGCGTCCGGGTGGCCTCGCCACGTGGGACCGGCCGTCGCGTACGCCCCCGACCGGCCCGTCTCCGCCGGCGGGATCGTCACCTCCAGAACGTCAGGAACCCGAGGCCGAGGCTTGTCATCAGGTCGTCGAGGAGGCCGCCGATGAGATCGAGCACGCCCATCGCGCCCTCGTTCGCCGACTGCCGCCACTGCGTCGTGAGGTTGTCGACGACATCGGTCGGCTGCTGCCACGGGAGGAAGGAGGGCACCACGCTCACCGCGGCCATCACCGCGAAGAACGCCAGCGTGCCCAGGATGATCGTGGTCACCATGCCCGCGCCGGGGCTCCGGATGATCCCGCTCAGCGCGCGGGCGACGGCCTTGCGCGGCTTGCCGCCGCCGGGAAGGACGAACAGCCCGGCCGCGAAGGCGCCGGCCGCGTAGGCGGCCGCGTGGTTCTTGTTCATGTCGCCCGCGTAGACCAGGAACCCCCACACGCACATGCCGAACATGGCGGAGAGCATCGCGGTGACCAGCGTCGCGCACGCGGCCTTGATCAGCGCCCACGGGGTGCCGAGCACCGCGAGCAGCGGGTCGGTGGCGCTGCTGCCCCTGATGGAGCGGCGCTGGACCAGGTCCCCGAACAGGTACTCCCCCACCCGCAGGCAGAGCGCGGCGGCCAGCGCGAACACGCTCACCACCACCGGCAGCACGCAGGCCACCGCCACCAGGATCGTCAGCAGCAGGAACGCGGCCAGCGGGTGGCTGGCGCGGTAGCGCTCCTGCGGCGGGGTCCTGGGCGCGGGCCGCTCCTGCGGCGGGGTGTGCGGCCGTGCCTGGACCGGCGGCGGGTAGTGCCTCGACGGGCCGGTCGGCGGCGGCGCCGGGTATCCGGCCACCCGCTGGTCGGGGTAGGGCGGCGGTGCCGCGCCCCTGGCCTGCGCCGCGGGCGGCGCGGGGACGTAGGGCGGCGGCTGGGGGGCCGGGACGTACGGCGGCGGGGCGGTCCCCGTGCCGGACGCCTGGCCGGACTCCTGCCTCGGCCTGCGCTCGCGCCGCTCCGGCTTGGCGTACTCGACCGGCGGGAGCAGGTCGGCGTAGCCCTCGTCCTGCGGCAGGACACGGGTGCCGTTCGGCGGGGGCGGCGGGCTCTGGCCGTCCAGGATCCTGGTGCCGTCGGTGTTGAGGACCTTCGTCCCGCCGTCGAGGACGGCGGTGGGCGGTGTCTCGTGGAAGGTCGTCACCGTCGGGTCGAGGGCGCGGGCCATCCGGTGCAGCTCCGTCGCGGACGGCCGGGCGGCGGGGTCGACGGCCAGTGCCCGCTTGAGCCAGCCGCGCAGCCACCCGGGGGCCCTGTCGACGTTTGCCCGGCCCTCCATGATGTTGAAGCAGACGACCTCGAAGCTACCCGTGCCGAACGGCGGCTGGCCGGTCGCGCCGAAGAAGACCGTCGAGGCCAGCGCGTGCACGTCGGCCGCCTGGGTGATCTCGGAGTCGCGGATGATCTCCGGGGCGAGGTAGCCGGGGGTGCCGACGAACATGCCGGTCTGGGTCAGCCTGGTCGCGTTGACCAGGTGCGCGATACCGAAGTCGATGACCAGCGGATCACCGTTGACGATCATCACGTTGGACGGCTTGAAGTCGCGGTGGATGACGTCGGCGGCGTGAATGGCCACCAGTGCCGCGCACATGCCCTGCGCCAGCCGGATGACCTGGTCCGCGGGGAGCGGGCCGTCCTGCAGGACGGTCTCCTCCAGCGTGCGCCCGGGGGCGAACCGGGTCACGATGTAGGGCTGCCTGGCCGTCAGTTCGGCGTCGAGCACCTCGGCGACGTGCGGGCTGCGCACCCGCCGCATGGTCTCCACCTCGCGGGTGAGCCGGTCGCGGGCCTTGAGGTCGGCCGCCACGTGCGGGTGCAGGACCTTGACGGCCACCTCGCGCCCGTCCTCGTCGACCCCGAGGTGGACGACGCCCATGCCGCCCTCGCCGATCTTTCTGAGCAGCCGGTACGGGCCCAGCCTCTCGGGCGCCCGCGTGTCCCCCGTCATCACGCCGCCTTCTTTCGTAGGTCGCTCAGTTCGTCCACCACCGTCCCGACGTCGACCGGCGTCCACACCGCCGGCCGTGCCCTGTCTCCCACGGTGCCGATCGCCAGGAAGACCATCAGCGCCGCCACCGCGCCCAGCACCGCGGCGGCGATCATGGCCGCGCCGCGTGACGGCAGCAGTGATGCCAGCGTACGTCGCATCTGGCGGCTGGGGCCCTCCACACCGGGTCCGGCGCAGACGGTCCAGAGCGCGACGGCCGCGCCCCAGCTCAGCGTGTTGGTGATGGGCATGCTCCCGACCAGCACGGCGAGCAGGAGCGTCACCGGCAGGCCGAGGATCAGCGCGTACGGCACCAGGGCGACGGTGATGCCGATCGACTTCAGCAGCGCGGCCGGCTGGCCGAGCACCCGGAAGACGTCGGCAGCCGCCTCACCGGCGGTCCTGCGGGCGTTCAGGGCCGGTTGGGCGATGTCGGCGGCACGAAGCAGGATCGCCACCGGGATGGCCACCGCGGCGACGATCAGCGGGGCGATGACCGCCGCGACCGTCATGATGACCAGCATCAGCACGCTCACCACCCCGTACGCCTTGGAACGCTGCAATGCGTGCCCCGGCCGCTGCCCGGGGTGGAGCGGCAACGGCGCGGGGTGCTGCTGGGCCTGCTGGGGGTACTGCTGAGGGGGCTGCTGGGCCTGCGCGGGGGGCTGCGGGTGTGAGTAGGGGTAGGGCGGGGGTGCGGGGGTGCGGACGTGCGGGGTCTGCTGCTGATCGAACGGGGCCTGCCGCTGCGGGTACGGCTGCGGGGTGCCCACCTGCGGCGACCGGCCCTGCTGACCCGGCTGCCCCGGGTAGCCACCATGCCGGCCCGGCTGGTTCTGCTGGCCCGGCTGGCCCGGCTGGCCCGGCTGGTTGGTGTACTGGCGGATGTATTCCTGCAGGTCCTGGGGGCGGACCCGCTGGGTGGGGATGTCCCCGTCGGGGACCGGCGCGGTGAAGCCCTGGTCGTCGCCCCTCGCCCCCGGCTGGTCACGGACGGCGGAGCCGGGTGCGGAACCCGCGACGGGCGGGGAGCCCTGGACCGCGCCGGGGGTGCGAGTGGGCACGTCCTCCGGGGCGAGCATGCCGGTGGGCAGGTCGTGCGCGGACTGCTGGGCCGCCGCCTGGCGCAGTTCCTCGGGGGTCACCCGGCGGGTCGGCCACGGGTCGGGCTGCTCCTCGCCGAGCAGCGAGACGTACTCGTGGGGCTGGGCCACGGGGGCGGGGGGCCAGGGGGTGGGTGGGACCGCCGGGCGGGACGCCACCGGGGTCGGCACGTCGCCGGGGTCGCCGCGGAAACCCGGGTCGCCGCGGAAACCGGGATCACCGCGGAAACCCGGGTCAGGGGCGCCGCGAAAGCCGGGACCGGGGTCGTCGAACTCCGCGACCGTGGTGATCTCGTCCGGCACCCGGGACCGGCCGGTGTCCGGCAGCAGGCGCCCCACCTGCGCCACCAGGTCGGCGGCCGAAGGTCGCCTGGCCGGGTCGCGCTGAAGCGCGGCCCGCAGCACCGGCTGGAGCTCACGCGGGACGGCCTCGACGTTCGCCTTGCCCGCGGTGATGTTGTAGAAGATCATCTCCAGCGTGCCCTTGCCGAAGGGCGGCTGGCCGGTGGCGGCGAAGACCAGGGTGCCCGCCCAGGCGTGCACGTCGACCTCGGGGCCGGCCTCGTGTCCCTCGATGATCTCGGGGGCGAGGTAACCGGGCGTGCCGATGAACATGCCGGTCTGGGTGAGCCTGGTCGCGTCGACGGCCTGGGCGATGCCGAAGTCGATGAGGACCGGCTGGCCGTCCAGGATGAGGACGTTGCCGGGCTTGAGGTCGCGGTGGATCACGCCGACCGAGTGCACGGCGGCCAGCGCCGACGCCACACCGTGCGCGACCCTCAGCAGCGCGGGCAGCTCCATGGGGCCGTCCTGCTTGATCACCTCGTCCAGCGGCTGGCCGGCGACATATCGCGTCACGATATAGGGGCGGTGGCCGGTCACATCGGCGTCGATGACCTCGGCGATGTGCTCGCTGCGCACCCGCCGCATCGTCTCGACCTCACGCGAAAGACGGCGACGGGCGACGTCGTCGCCCGCCACCTCGGCGCGGAGCACCTTCACCGCGACCTGTCGGCCCTGTGGGTCGACCGCGAGGTGAACCACACCCATACCGCCCTCGCCGAGCCGCCGCAGCAGCCGGTAAGGGCCCAATCGGTCGTCCTGATTCATGGCATGAAGCACCATATCGGCTTAGACCCCGCCCATGAGATGAACCATCGGGCCACATTTTCCGACTGAATAACGTTCACAGAACCCCGACGGTTTCCCGATTCCCGTTCTCACTTAATCTCATTTTCGCTTCAGTTCGCCAGGCGGAGAACCTGCGCCGTTTTCAACCCGGCCAGCAGGGAGCCCGACACCGCCAGTTTGGAGCGGCGGACCCCGCTGCCGATCACCACCTCAGGATGGGCCGCCACCGCCTCGTCGACGAGTACCGGCCACTCCTCGGGCAGCCCGAGCGGGGTGATCCCGCCGTACTCCATACCGGTCAGCGTGACCGCGTCGTCCATCGACGCGAACGAGATCTTCCGCGCGTCCAGGTGACGCCGGACCACTCCGTTGACGTCGGCCCGCATGGTGGCGAGCACCATGCACGCCGCGTAGCGGACCTCCCCCGCGCGCCTGGCCGCCACGATCACGCAGTTGGCCGACTCGCCCAGGTCCACGCCGTAGCGCTCGCAGAAGGCCGCCGTGTCGGCCAGTGCCGGGTCGATCTCGGCGACCTCGATCTCGCCGAGGACCCCGTCGAGCCCGTCGACCGCCCGCGCCACCGGCTCGGCCAGCAGGTCCAGCCGCTCGGTGGCACTCGTCCAGTCCAGTGTTCCGATCGCCATCGCCGTCTCATCTCCCTCGGATTTCCTTCGCACCGAAAACCTTACGGCCGCGCCGGAGAACTCAGGAGGTCGCGCTCAGCACCCGGCGGTGCAGCTCGGTGACCGTCCTCCTCGCCGACTCCATCGCGCCGGCCTGCCAGGCGATCAGCTGGGTGAGCCAGTCCCCGGCGAAGTAGACCCGCCCCGCCGGGCGCTGGAGGAGGGCGAAAGCCCCCTCGTGGGAGGGCCAGCCCACCCAGCCGCCCTCGATGTGCGGCCTGCGCCGCCAGGCGATCGAGATGCTGGAGCGCAGCTCGGCGCGGTACTTCTCACCGTGGATCTTCTTGCCCTGGGTGAGCGCCCGGCTTCGACGATCGCGGTGGGAGAGCGCGCCGTAAAGATCGGCGTTCTGCCCGACGTTGTAGTAGCCGACCACCAGGCCACTGCGGGAGTGGTAGCCGTGGGAGGGGTACCAGATGTGGGTGATGTCCAGGTCGGTCTCGGTGACACCGCCGTAGATGCGGTCGTCGATCTCCCACCAGCGCCTGCCGTACTCCAGCCCGATCTTTCCGGCGGAGACCGGTACGGGCGTGCGGAGCGCGGCGGTGACCGGGGTGCCGAGGTTGTGCGGCAGGCGCGCGAGCAGGTGGGGTGGCAGGGAGGCGATGCAGTAGTCGGCGCGGACCGTGCCGCCCTGGTGGGTCACCTCCACCCCGTCGGGCAGGTTCCTTATCCCGGTGACCCGGGTGCCGGTCCTGATCCGGTCGCGGCCGACCGCGTCGGCGAGCGCGACGGCGATCGCGTCCATGCCGCCCACCGGCTGGAACATGGGCATCGCCTGGTCGTAGCCGAAGTCCATGGTGACGGCCCTGCCGGTGCCCGCGGCGAGCACGTCCCGCAGCGAGGGTGCCGCGCCCAGGGGAACGCCCTGGTCCACTCCCGGATAGGTCTCGAAACCCCGCCGTGCCGACCCTCGGTAGCTGAGATCGGGTCCGAGGTCGCCGAAGCGCCGCAGGAACTCCGCCAGCCGCTCGCGGTCGTCGGCGGTGAGCCTGCGGTTCAGCGCGCCGGCGCTGCTCGCCTTGGCCAGCAGTTCCGCGACGTAGCCGTACAGGTCCGCGCGGGCCGTACGCGCCCGGACCGGGGCACTCATGTTCTCGTTGTAGACGTACGCCGAGGCGTTGTTGTTGACGAACGTCTCGATGGGGACGCCCAGTTCGCGGCAGTAGTCCATGGTGACCATCCACGGCGCGATCCGCCCGGCCCCCGCGTTGAAGTAGGTGCCCTCCTCGAACGCGGCCGTCTGCGTCTCGCCGTCCAGCTCGTCCAGCCGGTCGCCCGCGCGCAGCGTGAGGTTCCTGCCGCCCACCCGGTCGGACGCCTCCAGAAGCGTGCAGTCGTATCCGGCCTTGCCCAGCTCGTAGGCGCAGGTCAGCCCGGTGATACCGGCGCCGAGGACGACCACCTTGGCCGCCGCTCTGCCGCTGAGGGAGAAGTCGGAGGGCTGCGGAGGGGTGAACTCTCTCTCCTGGGACTCCGGGGCGAGGCCGAGCGCGCCCATGGCCGCGAACATGGCCCCGGCGCCCCCGGCCGCGCCCACCCCGACCAGCAGCGCCCTGCGCGTCAGTCCTCCGCCGCCGGCCGGGGCGGCCTGGGCGACAGGCCCCGTCTCGTCACTCATCGAAAATCGTCAAGGGCATCGGGAACCGTCCGGGGGGCTATTTCAACGGGGACATTTCAAAGGGGACGTAGAGGGAGGTCAGCCATAAATGCCGCTGCCGCAGGCGATCTGACCGCCGATCATGGCGAAGACTCCCAGCAGGGCCATGATCTGCGAGAAGTCGTCCGTGGTGAACTCGGTGTGCCGGGGGCCCACCGCCCGCACGCCGGGAATGATCGCGCATCCGGCCGCGATGGCCGTGGAGTTCCACTCGACGCCGAGGGTGAACGGCGGCTCGGGGGCGCAGAGGCGGAAGTCGGCCACCCGGTCGAGCGCGCGGGCGGCGGCCTCGCGGATGCGGGCCTGGGCGACGGCGGGTGGCAGGAGCTCGGCGGCGAACCTGTCGATCCCCTTCTTGACCGCGACGGTCTCCACGTCGCCGAGCAGTTCCCTGGCCTCCTCGCAGACCGCCTCGTCCCCGGTCACCAGGGCCACCGGCACGCCGAGCGCCCCGGCGAAGGAGGCGACGAGACGGGTCTCGCCGCAGACCTCGTCGTTGAGGTAGAGGTTCTGGATCTCCCTGCCCATCCAGGTGTGGTTGAGGACGCCGTGCTGGACACCGGCCCGCGCGTGGTAGCCGACGAAGCAGGCCGCCCGGTGGCTCGCGTCGAGTCCCTGCCCCATCCGCATCGGCTTGCCGGGACCACGGAGCAGGGTCGCCCGCTCGTCGAGCAGGTCGATCCTGAGGTTCTTGGTCGAGCCGTGCGCGTCGTTGACGCGTACCGCGGTGGCGCCCGCGTCGAACGCCCCCTCGATGACCGCGTTGGCGTCGCCGGTCATCAGCTCGCAGCCACGCTCGTAGCCCCGCCCTCCGGCCCGCATCTCCTCGGGGTCGGTCAGACCGGTGACCCCCTCCATGTCGACCGAGACGTACACCTTCACGCCGTCCCCCACGTCTCGACGCGCCGCACCTCATCCTCGTTCATGAAACCGATCTCCCCATCCACGAAGTCGTGAACCTGCTTGCGCCACGGTTCGGGGATCTCCGCGATCGCGGGCCGGTAGCAGCGGTCCAGCCAGGCGGTGGAGGACTCGCTCGCGCGCAGGTACCCGGCCGCCGCGCCGAAGACGGTGTCCTCGATGCCGGGCACCCTGGCGCAGCCGTACTCGATCATCTCCTGGCCGCCGTACGGCGGCGGCTGCTGCCACCTGCGGGCGACCGGGCGGCCCGCGGTGATCGTGGTGCGGAGCGGGCGGCGCTCGACGGCGGCCTGGATGAGCTCCTTGTACAGGCACTTGCCGCAGGTCCCGCAGGGGCCGCTCACCCCGCGCAGGCACCAGCGGACCTGCCCGCGCAACTCGGAGCCGAGGGCGAGCCGCATCGTGACGGCCTCGCTGACCCCGCCTACCGGGAGCACGATGTGCAGACCGGCCGCGGCGAACGCCCGCCCCCAGGCACCGTGCGGCGCCCACATCGGGTTGTCGGGTGTGTAGCGGAGCAGGTAGCGGTCGCCTCCCAGCCAGCGCGAGCCCAGCTCGTAGCCGAAGGCCAGGCCCCCCAGGTCGAGCTCGTCCGCCAGCAGCAGCGCGCCGGCGGCGACCGCGTGGTGCTCGGGGTAGCCGGGGCGCGGCTCGGCGAGCGTGAACTCCAGGTCGGAGCGGACGACGGTCAGCTCGCGCCCGGTCCTGGCGGCCAGCGAGGCCAGCACGTCGGAGCGGTAGTGGGTCCACCGGTTGGGCACGCGCGGGTGGGAGACCCTCTGGAAGTGCACGAAGGGCGCGTCGGGCAGCATCGCGGCCACCGCGACCGAGTCCGCCCCGCCGCTGTAGGAGATCGCCAGCCTGTCACCCGACCGCGCCCGTCCGCCTTCGGGACCGGCCTCGATCCCCCAGCCGTCGCTGATCGCCCCCGCGAGCTCCGGTGAGATCGGCCGGTCGAAGACGACGCGGCGCCGGGTCCACGGCGCGACCACGGTCCACGCGGCGAGGGCGAGCAGGTCGGGATGGATGTCACGCGGGGCCCGCGGCAGTTCGACCCGGAACGAGTTCGTGGCCAGCTTCAGCGGCTGGCCGTCGGCGCAGAGGCCGGTGATGTCGTCCTCGGGGTCCAGCCGGAACGCCAGGTGCCAGGTGCCGCCGTCCGCACTCCAGGTCACTCTCACGCGGTGCCCCCGGCGGCCCTGTCTGGAACGCTCCCGCGCACCCCGGGAAGTGCCGCCCGGCCCGTGCCCTCTCCCGCGGCGCGGTCCACGGCCTGCCAGAGCAGCACCTCGTTCTGGAGGACCCCGTCCAGCGCGACCGCGGTCTCCTGGGCCAGCCGGTGGGCGTCGTCCCAGCGCCCGGCCCGCGCGGGGTCGAGAGCGACCCCGGCCACCCGCGCGCGGAGCTCGACGACCTCCGCGCGCAGCGAGGTGACCTCCCTGGCCAGCGTCTGGACCTCCCAGAGCGCGTCCTTGACGTCCTGCCGGTGATCCGCCCTGGAGATGTACCGGGAATCGAACCAGCCGAGGACCGCCCGCCGCAGCGGAGCGGGCACCAGCGCACGCTTCACCAACCGCACCATAATCCGGCACGATACCGGCAATTTTTAATCATCCATGACCGATCCCAGCAAGCCGGCTGAACGCCTCAGCGGCCGGTGAACTCGGCCTTCGACCTCTCGGAGAAGGCGCGCATGCCGATCCCGGCGTCGGCGGTGGCGAACATGCCGGAGAACTGCAGGCGCTCGATCTCCAGACCGGTGTCCAGATCGGTCTCCAGGCCGTGGTCGACCGCCTGCTTGGCGGCGCGCAGCGCCAGGGACGGCCCCCCGGCGAACTGGGCCGCGTAGGCGAGGGCCTCGGTGTACACGTCGTCGTCGGGGACCACCCGGTCCACCAGGCCGATGGCCAGCGCCTCGTCGGCGGCCACATGGCGTCCGGTGAAGATGAGGTCCTTGGCCTTGGCCGGGCCGATGAGCCTGGGCAGCCGCTGGGTGCCTCCCGCGCCGGGGATGAGACCGAGCAGGACCTCGGGCTGGCCCAGCTTGGCCGACTCCCCCGCGATCCTGATGTCGGCGCACAGGGCCAGCTCGCAGCCGCCACCGAGCGCGTAGCCGGTCACGGCCGCGACGACGGGCTTGCCGATCCTCGCGACGGCGGTGAAGCAGTCCTGCAGGGTCCGCGAGTGGACCGCCATGTCCGCGTACGACATGTCGGCCATCTCCTTGATGTCGGCACCGGCCGCGAAGACCCGTCCCCCGTAGACGACCACGGCGCTCACGTCCCCATCGGCGTCCACCTGCCGGGCGCACTCGGCGATCTCCAACTGGACCTGCCGGTTGAGCGCGTTCATCTTCGGCCGGTCGAGCCTGATCGTCGCGACCCCGTCAGCCTTCTCCACTCGCACGAACTCACCCATGGACGTCCCTCCATCAAGATTCACAACGCGACCGGTCCGGTGCCGGCCGCGCCGTGATCCAACATAGAGCGCCGCTCAGTTGACGGGCATGGCCAGGTCCCTGCTCCCCGCCGCACTCTCCGCCGCGCTCGCCGCGACGCGCTCTCCTACCCGCCTCGACGGCCCGGCGATCACCCTGCGATAGATCGCCTCGTACGCGCGGGCCATCGTCTCCACCCCGAAGAAACGCTCCGCCCGGGAGCGGCAGGCGTGCGGGGCGAGCATGCCGGCCGCCTCGATGGCGGCGGGGAGCTCCGCGGGGGCGCTCCGGATGAATCCGGTGACCCCGTCCACGACCACCTCGGGCACCGCGCCCCGGCCCAGGGCGACCACGGGCGTGCCGCAGGCCATGGCCTCGATCATCACCATCCCGAACGGCTCCTCCCAGAGGACCGGGAAGACCAGGCACCTGGCCGCGGCCAGCAGCTCGCGTTTGCGGGCGGTGTCGGCCTCGCCGACGTATTCGGCGTCGGGCCCCAGGCGTGGCCTGACGTAGGCGTCGAAGTAGTCGTGCTCGGCCTGCTCCGTGAGCTTGCCGGCCAGCAGGATGCGCCGCCCGGCCGCACGGGCGGCGTCGATGGCCAGGTGGGCGCCCTTGTCCTCGCTGAACCTGCCCAGCCAGAGCGTCCAGTCCTCCTTGCGTTCCCTGAAGGGGAAGGCCTCGACGTCGACGGCGTTGTGGACGACCCCCGCCCAGTTCAGGTCGGGGGCGATACGCCGCTGGGCCTCGGAGATGGCGACCATGGACATGCCCTCGCCGAGCACCCGGTAGTACTCGCCGTACTCGCCCCCCACCTCGCCGTGGCAGGTGATCATGGTCGGCACGGCCTGCGCGGGCGCGGTCAGCGGACCGGCCAGGGAGTGGTCGTGGATCACGTCCACGACGAGCTTCGAGCCCATCGCGTACGCCCTGGCGGCGTGCAGGACCTCGGGCAGCGCCTCGCCGATCCGCTCGGACGGCGCCCGCCCGTAGGTGGCCAGGAAGCGCGCCGGCGTCCCCGCCGTGCCCGCCCCGATCATCGTGACGTCGTGCCCGCGCCGGGTCAGCCCGGCGACGAGGCCCGCCACCATCGACTCGATGCCCCCGTAGCCGTGGGGCGGTACGTCGTACCAGGGCGGCGCGACCATCAGGATGCGCATGCCGTCGGACCACTCCGGGACAGCTCTGGAAGAAACCATGGCGACCTCACCTGGAGAGAGACGAAGGAAACGGTCAGTGCACCTGCCTCAGGGCGGCGGTCAGCGGGCTGCGCGGCGCGTTGATCAGGGTGACCCCGTCCGGCAGCCCGCTGATGGCGGCGCCGGACGCGCCGACGTCGATGGTGACCCTGGAGTCCGCGAGCGGCAGCCCCTGGATCCGCAGGCCCTCCAGCCCGACCGGATCCAGCCACACCCGCCCGTAGGGAATCCACGGCTCGAAGCGCAGCAGGCTCCTGACCAGCTGGATGGGGCTCGCCGCGGCCCACGCCTGCGGGGAGCAGGAGGTGGGGTACGGCACGGGCCAGGTGAACTCGGCCCGGTCGAACCCGCAGAACAGCTCGGGCAGCCGCCAGCCGAAGGCCTCGGCCGCGTCCAGCAGGCCGTAGGCGATCCGCTGTGCCTCCCGCGTGAAGCCGTAGCGCATCAGCCCGGACGCGATCAGGGCGTTGTCGTGCGGCCAGACCGAGCCGTTGTGGTAGCTCATCGGGTTGTAGGCGCCCATGGTGGAGGCGAGGGTCCGCACCCCGTACCCGGTGAACATCTCCGGCGAGAGCAGTCGCTCGGCGACCTGTGCGGCCCGGTCCTCGTCGACGATGCCGGCCCACAGGCAGTGCCCCATGTTGGAGGCGAGACTGTCGATGGCGCGCCCGGCGCCGTCGAGACCGACGGCGTAGTAGCCCCGGTCCGGCAGCCAGAAGCGCTCGTTGAAGGCGTCCCTGATCCGGCTCGCGCGGGCCGTCCACTGCTCCTCCAGAGTCGCGTCGCCGACCTCGTGGGCGAAGTGGGCGCGGGCGATGTAGGCGGCGTAGACGTAGCCCTGGACCTCCGCCAGGGCGATGGGCGGGCGGGCGAGGGTGCCGTCGGCGAAGTTGATGCCGTCAAAGGAGTCCTTCCATCCCTGGTTGATCAGTCCGTGGTCGGTCTTGCGCCGGTAGGACAGGAACGGGTCGGCGCACCTGTTGATCCAGTCGAGGGCGGCGTCGGCGTGCGGCATGAGTTCCTCGACGGCCTCCCCGTGCATGCCCCATCGGCGCAACTCGCCCAGGACCATCACGAACAGCGGGGTCGAGTCCACCGAGCCGTAGTAGGCGCGGCCGGCCTGCGGCGCGGCGCCGACCTGGGTCCCGAAGCGGAGCTCGTGCAGGATCTTGCCCGGCTCCTCCTCGGTGAGCGGGTCGTTGACGGTGCCCTGGAGCCTGGCCAGGCGGCGCAGGGTGCCCAGCGCCAGGCACTGGTCCATCTGGAGCGCCATCCACGAGGCCAGCAGCGAGTCGCGGCCGAACAGGGTCATGAACCACGGTGCGCCCGCGGCGATGGTCGGCGGTTCCTCCGGCCTGTCGGATTCGAAGAGCCGGAGCGCGCCGAGATCCTCCTTGGAGCGTTCCAGCACCTTTGCCAGGAGGCGGTCGGAGGTGACGACGACCGGGCTGAGGCGCTCCCAGTCGGCCCGGCGCCTGGCGGGCTCCGCGTGCTCCAGGGGATAGCGCGTGGAGAACCAGGCCGGCGACTCCTCGCCCTCCAGGATCGGGTTGACCTGCAGGCTGACGGTCCACTCGCCCCGGGTGGGCACCACGACCCTGAAGATGAGCATGCCCGGCACGGCGAACGGCGCCGGCTCCGCCACCACCCTGGTACCGCGCGAGCGGCAGGTGGAGATGATCAGCAGCCCCGATCTGTCGGCCGTCATCTCCACGTCGGCCACGTGCCTGACCCGGCCCGCCTTCACCTCGAACAGGTCCGCCACGTCGGAGGCCACGTGGATGTCGACGACGCATCCGGCGGGCTCGTCGGCCAGGTTGCGCAGGGTCAGGTCCTCACGGAGGCCGCCGCCGACGTAGCGGTCCCTGATCACGAGCAGACTGCTCTCGGCCCGCCCCGGGCGGGGGCCGGCCCTGCCGAGGAACGTCGCGTGGTACGGCTCGGCCGGCAGCACCCTGAGGGGCTCCACCACCGTCTCGTCCACCCTGAGCTCCCAGCGCGAGAGCAGCCGGGTGTCGGCGTGGTAGACACCCTGCGCCCCGCCGGGCCGGATGTCGCCGTTGCGCGCGCACACGCAGAAGGAGCCGCCCTCGACCAGGGTGACCGTGGTGTCGCCCAGCGGACCTGGTTGCCCTTCGAACGTCCATGCGTTCAATGCTCACTCCAGCTTGTGCGATATGTCGGCTATCTAGCCATTCCCACATAAAAGGAGAGAGAACTAGGCAAAAGAGGTCCATTATCACGTTTTGCCCGATAAAAGAGCTTTTGTCCGATCCGGCTTGATATTCCGCCCCCGGGCGCCATCACCCACCCACCGGCCCTCCGTCCGTCCATTGCGACAAAAACCGCAAAAAAACAGGCTCCGTCACATCGGTTGGAGTCACAGCCTGGAAGATCCTGGCACACCGGAAGGCAAACCGATAGTAGTCATCTCATTACCTAGAGTGACTAGCGACAGGAGGATGCCGTGACAGGTATCGACCGGCGAGGATTCGCCAGGCTGGCAGGGCTGGGCGCGGTGGGGGCCATGGGCTCCGCCGTGGCCCCCATGGCTCCCCCGGCCTCGGCCGCCCCGGCCCCCATCGGCCCCCGGCGGGAGCCGCGCGACGGAGAGCGCTGGGACACCTGCCTGAAGGTGGCACGGGATCTGCTGCTGATCGACGAGGACGGCGCGGACCTCAAACTCGAATACCTCAAGGTGCTGATCGACAAGGGCCTGCCCAGGACCCGCAGCCCCAAGAGGATCCTGGTCGTCGGCGCCGGGATCTCCGGCCTGGTGGCCGCCACGCTGCTGAAGCGGGCCGGGCACCGGGTCACCGTCATCGAGGCCAACGGCAACCGGATCGGCGGCCGGATCAAGACCTTCCGGACCGGTTTCGCCGACCGACGGCAGTACGCCGAGGCGGGGGCGATGCGCATCCCCGACTTCCATCCGCTCACCCTCGCGCTGATCGACAAGCTCGGCATCTCCCGCCGCCTGTTCTACAACGTCGACGTGCGGCCCGGCGACGCGGCGAGCGGACCGACACCGCCGGTCGTCTACACCTCGCGCCGCGGACCGGTCTGGCGCTCCGGGCCGTCCCGCGGGGAGTTCACCGCACCGCAGCGGGCGAACCACACCTGGATCCGGGTCAACGGCATCTCGCAACGGCGCGACGAGTACGCCAGGGACCCACGAAAGATCAACGCCTCGTTCGGGCTCAGGGACGACAGGACCGCGGGAAGGATCCTGGACGAGGCGCTGGATCCGGTCAGGGACTACTTCTCCGTCGTCCGCGGCTCCGAGCGGGTCGACAAGCCGCTGCCCGAGCTGATCGAGGGCTGGGCCCGCGTGCTGTACGACTTCGACGACCACTCCATGAACCGCTTCCTCCGGGAGCACGCCAGGCTGAGCGACGCGGCCATCGACGCCATCGGCACCATCGAGAACCTGACCTCCCGGCTGCCGCTGTCGTTCATGCACACCTTCCTCACCCGGAGCCTGGTCAACCCGTCGGCGACCTACTGGGAGATGGCCGGAGGCAGCCGGGAGCTGCCCTACCGGCTGGAGCCCGGGCTGCGCGGGAACATCCGGATGGACCGCCGGGCCGTGCGGATCCAGCACACCGCCCGGGGGGTGCGCGTCGAGACGGTCACCGAGACGGGCAGCACCGAGTCCGTCTCCCGGCCCCAGGGCAGGGGCGAGACGTTCGAGGGAGATCTCGCGATCATCACGATCCCGTTCTCCGCGCTGCGCCACGTGGAGATCACCCCGGCTCTGCCCTACCCGAAGCGACGCGCGGTGATCGAGCTGCACTACGACTCCGCGACCAAGGTGCTGCTGGAGTTCCGCAGACGCTGGTGGGAGTTCGACGAGCGAGACTGGAAGCGCGAACTGGGCCCCCGCTACCGCCCCGGGCCCGCGAGCCACGTGACGGGCGGCGGCTCGGTCACCGACAACGCCAACAGGTTCATCTACTTCCCCTCACACCCGGTGCGCGGCAGCGAGGGCGGCGTCGTGCTGGCCAGCTACGCATGGGCCGACGACGCCTCCCGGTGGGACTCCATGGACGACGCCGAGCGCTACGGCCACGCGCTGCGCGGACTGCAGGAGGTGCACGGGGAGCGCATCGCCGACTTCTACACCGGCCATGGCCAGACCCAGAGCTGGCTGCGCAACCGCTACGCCTTCGGCGAGGCCGCGGTCTTCACCCCGGGCCAGATGACCGAGATCCACCCCGCCATCACCGCACCCGTCGGGCGGCTGCACTTCGCGGGCGAGCACACCTCGCTCAAGCACTCCTGGATCGAGGGCGCCCTGGAGTCGGCCGTCCGTACGGCTCTGGAGGCCAACGCCTGACGGCGCCGTCCACCCGGCGTGTCCACCCGGCGCGCGCGCCGGGTGGACACGCACTCAACGGAGGGTGCCGTTGGTCATGCCCACCGGCTCCTCCGGCACCGTGACCAGGCCGAGTTCCGCGGGCGATGCCACCAGGGAGTGGTCGGGAACGACCCGGACCGTGTAGCCGAAGGGGCCGGTGCGCTCCAGCGGGATGGTCCCGCCGAAGACGGCCCTGCCGTCGTCACCCACGTTCTCGACCGTCAGGTCGGCGTAGGCGGGGGCGGCCAGGTCGTCGTGGTCCCCGACCCGCCCGTAGGCCGCCTGGACCCGGATGTCACCGGACTCCAGCTCGCCGAGGACGATGGTGGCCTTCAGCCCCAGGGACGATCCGAGCTCGGGGGTGTCGCCGAGACCCGAGGCCTCCACGTGCTCGACCCGCACGCCCGGCCAGGCCCTGCCGACCCTGAGCTTCCACGCCGCGAAGCTCCTGGCCTGCTCGTACCCGTCACCGGACAGGGCGCGCGCGGAGGAGGCCGCGGGGGCGTAGAGACCGACCACGTAGTCGCGGAGCATCCGCCCGGCGAGCACCTTGGGGCCGAGCGAGGTCAGGGTGTGCCTGACCATTTCCAGCCAGCGCCGGGGCAGGCCGTCCGCGCGGTCGTAGAACCGGTCGGCCACCTCGTGCTCGATCAGGTCGTAGAGGGCGGTGGCCTCCAGCTCGTCGCGGCGGTCGGGGTCGGCGACGCCGTCGGCGGTGGGGATGGCCCAGCCGTTGGTGCCGTCGTACCACTCGTCCCACCAGCCGTCGCGGATGGACAGGTTGAGCCCGCCGTTGAGCGCCGCCTTCATGCCGGACGTGCCGCACGCCTCCAGCGGGCGGAGCGGGTTGTTCATCCACACATCGCAGCCCTGGACGAGCAGCTGGCCCAGGGCCATGTCGTAGTCGGGCAGGAAGACGATGCGGTGCCGCACATCCTCTGCGTCGGCGAACTTCACGATCTGCTGGATGAGCTTCTTGCCGCCCTCGTCGGCCGGGTGCGCCTTGCCCGCGATCACGATCTGGACCGGCTTGACCGGGTCGAGCAGCAGCGCCCGGAGCCTTTCGGGGTCGGACAGCATCAGGGTGAGCCGCTTGTACGAGGGCACCCGGCGGGCGAAGCCGATGGTCAGCACCTCGGGGTCGAGGGCTTCGTCGATCCAGCCGAGCTCGGGCGGGGAGGCGCCCCGGTTGAGCCACGACTGGCGGAGCCGGGCGCGAGCCGCCCTGACCAGCTTCTCGCGCAGCCTCCCCCGGATGCCCCAGACGTCGCCGTCGGAGATCTTGGTGATGCTCTCCCAGCCCTGGGCCTGCTCGACCAGCGTGGGCAGCTCCTGGCCGGCCAGCTCCATGATCTCGCGGCCCACCCAGGTGGGCGCGTGCACGCCGTTGGTGATGAACCCGATCGGGACCTCGTCGGCGTCGAAGCCGGGCCAGAGCCACTGGAACATCTCCCGGCTCACCGCGCCGTGCAGCTCGGAGACGCCGTTGACGCGCTGGGCCAGCCGCATGCCCATCGCGGCCATGTTGAACTTGCCCGGCTCGTCCTCGGCGCCGAGCGCGAGGATGCGGTCGACCGGGACCGTGGGCCACGCGTTGTCGCCGCCGAACTGGCGGGCGATCATCTCCGTGGGGAAGCGGTCGATCCCGGCGGGCACCGGGGTGTGCGTGGTGAAGACGGTGCCGGCCCGCACCGCCTCCAGCGCCTCGTCGAAGGAGAGCCTGGCCTCGGTGAGTTCGCGGATGCGCTCCAGGCCGAGGAAGCCGGCGTGCCCCTCGTTGGTGTGGAACACCTCGGGCTCGGCGTGCCCGGTGACCCGGCAGTAGGCCCGGATGGCGCGGACGCCGCCGACGCCGAGCAGCAGCTCCTGGAGCAGGCGGTGGTCGGTGCCGCCGCCGTACAGGCGGTCGGTGACGTCGCGGGCCGCGGTGTCGTTCTCGGCCACGTCGGAGTCGAGCAGCAGCAGCGGCACCCTGCCGACCTGGAGCACCCAGACCTGGGCGTGCAGCGTGCGCTGCTCGGGAAGGCTGAGCTTGATCCGTACCGGGGTGCCGTCCTGCTCCTTCAGCAGGGTCAGCGGCAGGCCGCCCGGATCGAGGGAGGGGTAGTGCTCAAGCTGCCAGCCCTCGGGCGAGAGGGACTGGGTGAAGTAGCCGTGCCGGTAGAGCAGGCCGACGGCCAGGATGGGCACGCCGAGGTCGCTGGCCGCCTTGAGGTGGTCGCCGGCGAGAATGCCGAGGCCGCCGGAGTACTGCGGCAGGGCGGCGGCGATGCCGTACTCGGGCGAGAAGTAGGCGATGCTCCGGGGAGCGTCGGAGATGGTCTGGTACCAGCGGGGAGCGGTCATGTATTCGCGGAGATCGTCGGCCGCGTCGGCCAGCCGCCGCAGGAAGCGGCGGTCGGCGGCGAGCTCGCGGAGCCTTTCGGCCTCCACCGCACCCAGCAGGGCGACGGGGTCGTACCCGACACGCCCCCAGATCGCCGGATCGACCTCGCCGAACAGATCCAATGTCTCCGGGTGCCACGACCAGCGCAAATTCAGCACGAGCTCCCCGAGGGAGGCCAGCTCGGGGGGCAGGACGGTGCGGACGGTAAACCTGCGAATAGCTCTCACGGTGCCAGACCCTAGTTACTCAGCGCCACGAGGGCGACTCAAACACTCACCCGTCTCCCTCTCACCGTTATCAATCACCCCCAAACACATCAAAGGCAGGTGATCGACTGTTAGGACAACTCGCCGAAGAGTAAGAGGTCCCGCACTCTATCCACCGGCACGCATGAAGATGGACTATTAGGGCACCGGACATACGAGCCAGAATGCACTGCCCTCGGAACCGGCCGTCCCGGCAGGGCAGGGTTCCGCCCTGCCCCGAGAACGGCCGCCGGGGACGCTTGAAAATCGAAGATCCTTCCTTGCTGACTTCCCCGGCGGTACCGGGCGTGCCGCCGCTACCTTGAGACGCGATGATCGGACGAATCCCAATCCTGGACATCTACCCCACGGTCGAATGCGGGCGTTACCCCGCGAAGGCCGCCGCGGGTGAGACCTTCGAGATCTCCGCGACCGTGTTCCGCGAGGGACACGACGCGGTCGCCGCAGGGGTCGTGTTCACCGGCCCCGACGGCGTGCGCGGGCCGCTGCTGCCCATGGGCGAGCTCGGGCCCGGCACCGACCGCTGGGGCGTGGAGGTGACGCTGCCCACCGAGGGCGAGTGGCGCTTCCGGGTGGAGGCCTGGGGTGACCCCCTGGCCACCTGGCTGCACGACGCGAGCATCAAGATCCCGCGCGACCTGGACGCCGACCTGATGTGCGAGGAGGGCGCCCGGCTCTTCGACCGCGCGGCGAGAGCCGTACGGGCCGCCGACTGCGGGCCGGCGACCGGCAGTGTCGCGACCGGCAGGCCGGTGAGCGGCAGGACCCCCGCGGCGAGGACCGCGAGACGGGGCAAGGTCACGCAGGCACACGCGTGCGGGCACCGCGCCGCGCTTCAGGCGGTGGCCGCCAGGCTCCGTGACACCCGGATCGACCCGCGTGCCCGGTTCACCGTCGCCCAGCTTCCGGAGACGGCCGCGCTGCTGCACGCGCACCCCCTGCGCGCGCTGATCACGAGGTCGTCGCCGCGCTCGGTGGTGGTCCACCGCCGCAGGGCGCTGTTCGGGTCGTGGTACGAGTTCTTCCCGCGCTCCGAGGGCGCGATCATCGAACGGGACGCAGCCCCCAAGTCCGGAAATTTCCAGACTGCTGCGAAGCGGCTGCCGGCCGTCGCGAAGATGGGCTTCGACGTCGTCTACCTGCCGCCGATCCACCCGATCGGGCAGAGCTTCCGCAAGGGGCGCAACAACACCCTGACCCCCGAACCGTACGACCCCGGCTCGCCCTGGGCGATCGGCTCGCAGGAGGGCGGTCACGACGCCATCCACCCCGACCTGGGCACCTTCGAGGACTTCGACGCCTTCGTGGCGAAGACCCGCGAGCTGGGCATGGAGGTCGCCATCGACCTGGCCCTGCAGTGCGCACCCGACCACCCGTGGGTCACCGAGCATCCGGAGTGGTTCAACATCCGCGCCGACGGCTCGATCGCCTACGCGGAGAATCCGCCGAAGAAGTACCAGGACATCTACCCGCTGAACTTCGACAAGGATCCCCAGGGGATCTACGAGGAGATCAGGCGGGTGGTGCGGCTCTGGATGGATCACGGCGTGCGGATCTTCCGGGTGGACAACCCGCACACCAAGCCGGTGGCCTTCTGGGAGAGGCTGCTGGCCGACATCAACGCCACGGACCCGGACGTGCTGTTCCTGGCCGAGGCGTTCACCCGGCCGGCGATGATGCGGACGCTGGCCAAGGTCGGTTTCCATCAGTCGTACACGTACTTCACCTGGAAGAACTCGCGCTCGGACGTCGAGGAGTACCTGAGCGAGCTCTCCCACGAGACGTCGTCGTACATGCGGCCGAACGTGTTTGTTAACACTCCGGACATTCTCCACGAGTACCTTCAACATGGGGGAGTCCCGGCATTCCTCATCAGAGCAGTACTTGCGGCGACGGCGATGCCGACCTGGGGCGTCTATGCAGGTTATGAACTTGCGGAGAATGTACCGGTTAGACCAGGCAGTGAGGAATATCTAGATAGTGAGAAATATCAATACAAACCCCGTGATTGGGTAGGGGCTGAGCGGGAGGGACGTAGCCTTGCCCCGTTCATCACGCAACTCAATTTGTTCCGAAGAGCGCACCCGGCGCTCCAGGAACTGCGTAATCTACGGTTTCACAGCGTTAACCATCCGGACATGGTCTGCTTCTCCAAGCGGCTGCCCGGCGCCTACGACACGGCCACACGACGGCACGGCCTGGGCGACGTGGTCCTCGTGGTCGTGAATCTGGATCCGCACAACACCCACGAGGCGACGGTGTCGCTGGACATGCCCGCCCTCGGTCTCGACTGGCAAGCCGAGTTCGTCGTGGACGACGAGCTGTCGGGCGAGTCGTATCGATGGCGGCAGGACAACTACGTGCGCCTCGATCCCCACATCCACCCAGCGCACGTCTTCACTCTGCGTGCAGCGGCGGCGAACCAGCGGTGAGCCGGCCGGGTACGCGTATACCGGCAGAACAGCGGGGAGTCCACTGGTGAGTCAGCTACCTGAGCCAATTCCGAACACCTTCGACGAGGAAGAGCCGCGCGATCCCTACTGGTTCAAGCGCGCCGTCTTCTACGAGGTTCTCATCCGGGGTTTCGCCGACTCCAACGGCGACGGCACCGGAGACATCCGCGGTCTCATCCAGAAACTGGACTACCTCCAGTGGCTCGGCGTCGACTGCCTCTGGCTGCTGCCGTTGTACGAGTCACCGCTGCGCGACGGCGGGTACGACATCGCCGACTTCATGAAGATCCTTCCCGACTTCGGGGACCTCGGAGATTTCGTGAAGCTGGTCGACGAGGCGCACAAGCGCGGCATGCGGGTCATCGCCGACCTGGTGATGAACCACACCAGCGACCAGCACCCGTGGTTCCAGGCCTCCCGGCACGACCCCGAGGGTCCTTTCGGCGACTTCTACGTCTGGAACGACCACGACGAGCTCTACAAGGACGCCCGGATCATCTTCATAGACACCGAGACGTCCAACTGGTCGCACGACCCGGTCCGGGGACAGTACTACTGGCATCGCTTCTTCTCGCACCAGCCGGACCTCAACTACGAGAACCCCGACGTGCAGGACGCGATGCTGGAGGTGCTCCGCTTCTGGCTGGACCTCGGCATCGACGGGTTCCGGATGGACGCCATCCCGTACCTGTTCGAGCAGGACGGCACCAACTGCGAGAACCTGCCCAGGACCCATGAGTATCTGAAGCGGGTCAGGGCGGAGGTCGACCGGCTCTACCCCGACCGGGTGCTGCTGGCCGAGGCCAACCAGTGGCCCGCCGACGTGGTCGAGTACTTTGGCGACCCCGCCACCGGTGGCGACGAGTGCCACATGGCGTTCCACTTTCCGCTGATGCCGCGCATCTTCATGGCGGTCAGGAGGGAGTCGCGTTACCCGATCTCGGAGATCATGGCCCAGACGCCGAAGATCCCGGAGAACTGCCAGTGGGGCATCTTCCTCCGCAACCACGACGAGCTCACGCTTGAGATGGTGACGGACGACGAGCGCGACTACATGTACTCGGAGTACGCCAAGGATCCCCGGATGCGCGCCAACGTCGGCATCCGGCGGCGGCTGGCGCCGCTGCTGGAGAATGACCGCAACCAGATCGAGCTGTTCACGGCGTTGCTGCTCTCCCTGCCCGGTTCTCCCGTGCTGTACTACGGCGACGAGATCGGCATGGGGGACAACATCTGGCTGGGCGACCGCGACGGGGTCCGTACCCCGATGCAGTGGAGCCCCGACCGCAACGCGGGATTCTCCGACTGCGACCCCGGCCGGCTGTATCTCCCGGTCATCATGGACCCGATCTACGGCTACCAGGCGCTCAACGTCGAGGCCCAGCAGCGGAGCGCGGGCTCGCTGCTGCACTGGACCAAGCGGATGATCGACATCCGCAAGCGCCACTCGGTCTTCGGCCTCGGCGCGTTCACCGAGCTGAACTCCTCCAATCCGAGCGTCCTGGCCTACGTACGGGAGCTCGGCGACGACCGGATCCTGTGCGTCAACAACCTCTCCAGATTCCCGCAACCGGTGGAGCTGGACCTCCGCCGCTTCGAGGGATCGATTCCGGTGGAGACGATGGGCGGGGTTCCTTTCCCACCGATTGGCGAACTTCCGTATCTTTTGACGCTCCCTGGGCATGGGTTCTACTGGTTCACCCTGCCGCCCGTATCCCAGGAGGCGTAAAGCCGTGTTGACGGAGCTCCTTACCGGTTGGATCACCCATCAACGATGGTTCGCCGGTAAGGGGCGTCCGATCGACAATCTCGTCGTCGACTCGGACGTGCAACTCGCAGCACGCCTGCGCCACCTGGTCATCTCGGTGCACCAGGCCGGGGTACGCGACCGGTACCAGCTGCTGCTCGGCACCGACGCGCCCGATGAGTACCGCTTCAAGCCCGCCCACATCGGCGAGGACTACTACGACGCCGCCTATGACGCCGACCTCACCTGCGTCCTGCTGACAGGCATGGCGGAGAACCGCGATCTGGGCCCGCTCCGCTTCCGCCACCTCGACGGGGTGGAGATCAACACCTCCCTGCGGAGCCTGGTGCTCAGCGCCGAGCAGTCCAACACCTCCCTGGTGTACGGCGACACCTACATCTGCAAGCTGTTCCGCCGCCTGACCCCCGGGGTCAACCCGGAACTGGAGATCGTCACCGCCCTGGCCCTCCGTGACGGCACCCACATCGCGCGGCCGTACGGCTGGATCGAGACCGACCTCGACGGCGAGCCCACCACGCTGGCGATGACCCAGGAGTTCCTGTCGAACTCCAACGACGGCTGGGCGCTGGCACTGGCCAGCGTCCGCGACCTCTACGGCGCCCTGGAGTCCTCGGCCTCGGAGGCGGGCGGCGACTTCAGCGCCGAGTCCTTCCGCCTCGGCGTGGCCACCGCCCAGGTCCACCACGAGCTGGCCGCCGCCTTCCCCGTCGACGTGATCGAGTCGCAGGAGGTCAAGCGGATGGTCGAGGAGTTCGGCCGCCGCCTGGCCGTCGCGGTCGCCGAGGTGCCCGAGCTCCGCGCGCACGCCCATGTCGCCGAGGAGGCGTACCAGCGGGTCTCCGAGGTGGCCAGGGAGATATCGGTCCAGCGCGTCCACGGCGACTACCACCTCGGCCAGGTGATGAGGACCCCCACAGACTGGATCATCCTCGACTTCGAGGGCGAGCCTGGACAGCCCATCGCCGAGCGCCGGGCCCTGGCCTCACCGCTGCGCGACGTGGCCGGGATGCTCCGCTCCTTCGACTACGCGGCCCGCCACCTGCTGGCCGACCATGTCGACGCCGACGAGCTGCGCCCCCGCGCGGTCGAGTGGGCCGAGCTCAACCGCTCCTCCTTCCTGGCCGGCTACTCCGCCGGAGGCGGCCATCTGCGCGCCGAGGACGCCGTCCTGCTCCGCGCCCTGGAACTCGACAAGGCCGCCTACGAGGTCGTCTACGAGGCCCGCAACCGTCCGACCTGGCTGCACATCCCGATGGCCGCCTTCAGAACCGGCCATTAGGCGCCCGCCCGCGGCGCGCGGAGATCGCCGGCGCCGCCCCTCATCGGGACGGCCGCCGGTCGGTGGACCGGCGGCCGTGCGAACGTCAGGCGGGGTCAGCGAGCGTCGCGGACCTCCACCTTCTCCTTTCGGTAGTTGTTGCCATTGCCGTCGGGCTTGTAGTTGCTCTCCACGTTGCCCGCGATGTCCACGGCGAACCAGTGGATCTCGGAGGTCTTGTCGAGCGTGATCTGCTGGGAGCCCTCGCGCATTCCCGCGGCGAGAAGCTTGGTGGAGTTCAGCGTCGGCCGGCTGCCGTCCAGGGTGTAGTAGACGTTGGCGGGCTCGTCGACCTCGAAGGTGAACGTGGTCGACGTGTCGGTCCGGTCGGTCACCTTCACCTTGGAGGCGGGTTTCTTCTTGTCATCGGCGTACTCACGGGCCACCTCCAGGATGCCGATCTGGCCGGACGAGAACTCCATCGCCTCCTCGTGGCCCTCGGCGAACGGCGGCTGGAAGCCGACCGCCTCGAAACGCTTGGTCTGCGGGTTGTAGACGTCCGCGCCGACCTCGAAGCTCCAGCCGATGATGCCCCGGTTGTACCAGTGCTCGTCGGCGCTGTTACCGGCCGCGGAGTACAGCACGTCCGGGATCGGACCGGTGCGGCCCGGCCAGATACCGTTGCCGCGCCAGGACTGGACACTGGAGAGGATGTGGTTGGAGGCACTCCAGAAGAAGTTCTCCGTACCGAAGTCGGGCCGCGGCAGCGTCTCGCGCCCGGCGGTCTTGTACGCGCCCGGAGCCCACATGAAGTAGCCGCCGTAGGAGTGCGTGTTCATCGCGAACTTGATGTTCGGGTACTGCTCGGTGATCCAGACCTCGTTGCGCGCCTCCGGCTCCGACAGCTCGGCCGGGCCCGCGTAGGTGCCGCTGGTGCAGGTCGCCGAGGCACCGCTGTAGCCGTCGAACAACGAACCGACCGAGAAGTTGCGGTTCAGGTCCACACCCCAGGCGTTGCGGTTCGCGGGGTCGGCCGCGTTGACCGGGCAGTGGTTGGTCATGGTCTTGCGCTGCATGTTGTAGTCGTACACGCTGTAGTGCCCGCCGTCGGGGTTGACCGTGGGCATGATGAAGATGTCGAGGTTGTCGACCAGCTTCTTGGTCTGCCCGTCACGGGCGTAGTTGCGCAGCAGCCGCTCGGCGGTCTCCACACAGGTCAGCGGGGTCACCCATTCGCGGGCGTGCTCCTGGCAGTAGAGGAACACACCGACCTTCGAACCGTCCCGCTGCTTGCCGATGCGCAGCGCCTTCATCTGGAACGGGTCGCGCGAGACGGTGGCCGGCGCCTTGAGGTTGTCGGTCAGCTTCGTCGCC